>JACRIH010000373.1 GCA_016235885.1 Planctomycetales bacterium
CACCCGTTTGTCGAGACTGACGGCCGTGTTGGCGGCATTGCCATACTGATGCGACCAATTGCCGGCACCTGGCAGCGCTCCGCGCGTGAGCGTGGCCCAGCGGTCGTCGGCCGCGAGTTGCGACTCTTCGACCAAGTCCATTTGTTTCAGCCACGCGTTGGCAGCGGCCATATCGAGGGGCTTTCCAAGAGCCGCAGCCGGGCGACCCAGCACGATCGCACCGCCCAACGGCTTGAGATGCCGGGCGAGTTTCTGCGGATCGCCGACCAACGTGCCGGTCTTCACCAACGAGTCGGAAGCGATGACGTTGGCGAAGTAATTCGAGTACGGCACGCTCGCGGGATCAGCCTGATGAACGACGACCCGCGTGCCGTAGAGTCCGGCTCGCGACAGGCTCGCTCGTGCCGCGGCCACGTTCTTCGCGTCCGATTCCACCGCGTAAATTTTCAGTTCGCTGCGCTTGGCCAGTTCGCAAGCCAGCCGGCCTTGTTCGTTGCCGACAATCAGGCCGTAGCCTTTTTTCGCACCGGAGCGTTTGAGAATATCATCGGCCGCCTGCCGATACATGGCGGTCAGAGTGTCGTTGGCAAACGGATTGTCAATCGGCTTCGCGGCCGGTGGCACGGCTGCCAACTTGAGTTCGGCCGAGGCGAAGCTGTAGATGTGGCCCGTGTTTGTACTGACCAGCAGATGTCCGCCGGCCACCACCAGACCACGCGCTTCACCCTCGACGTCGCTCTGCCACAGATTCTCGCCAGTCTTCGACGAGTACGCTGTCACGCGCCCCTGGCCTCCGAGAAATACGAGGTCACCGGCCGCCAGCAATGCCGAGTCATCCTTGGTCGGCTTCTGCCAGACGATGCCGACGTCAGTGATGCGTTTGAGTTCCGCCTGAGCCTCGCTGAGCTTCTTGCGAACCTCCGCCACCTTGTCGCCGGCGGTGCTCACTTGCTTGCTGAGTGCCGGGATGTCCAATTCCAGTTGATGCCGGCGGCGGCTGTTGACGGCGTATTCCAGACGGTTCAGCCGCGCGACAGTTTCACCGGTGGCGACGTAGGCCGCATCACCGCTCACGGCCATCTGCCTCCCGGCGATCCAGCCAAAACCCATGTCGCCGGTCTTCTGCTCCATCGCGAGCAAGTGATGTGGCCCGGCTGAATAGATTTGCCCATCGGCGAGCAACGCTTGCACGCTGCCGACCACGCCTCCCGCCGTTCCACGACCGAATTCTCGCTTGTGCAGCAAGCGACCGGTCGCTCGGTCGAACACCGCCGGCAGCGACCGACCCGAGGGAACGACCAGCAGATTGTCGCTCGCCAGCAGATAACCCTGCGGCGACAGATCGTTTCGACCGGCGTCGAGCGAACTGATGTTGTCCTGCTTCCAGACGAGCGAACCGTCGGCCACATTCACGGCGGTCAGGAAGACGTTGTCGTGTGGAAAAATTCCCGCGCCGAAATATGCGACACCGCCATCCACCAGCACGCCGGTGCGAATTGGCCAGCGCGATACCATCTCGCCGCGCGCCAGCAACCACTCGTCCGCCGGCCCACCCCGCAGCTTCCACACCGGCCGGCCATCGGCGGCGGCGAGGCAATACACAAACCCGTCATCCGAACCGAAAAAGACGCGGTTGCCAGCCACCGTCGGCGCGAGCCGGATCGGCCCGCCGCTGAAGAATGTCCACAGTTCCGCCCCCGTGTGCAGATCGACGCAGTGCAACTGATGATCGACCGACGACCCGAAGAAAACACGCTGGCCGACAACGACCGGATGGATGGCGTCATCGTACTTGGCACGGTGCCCCAGCAAATGCCCCTCGATGACTCGTCCTTCGGCGCTCGAAAAGGAGAGTCGCGGCGCACCCGGAGCATTCGCGATCCAGCGCGGCTGCAGCGGGACTCGAACGGTTTCCGACGACGATCCACCACGGGCGTTGTCGCCGCGATACGTCGGCCAGTCGGCTGCCACCGTCACACCGGCGGAGATCGCTCCCCACAACACCCAACCGAAAACCGTTCCGAACATGTGAACCGTAGAAATGTATCGCATCGGTCTGCCTCGCGTTTGTGGAATCACCAATCTCATCGGTTTCCATTGTTCGGTGAGTGTGCCGAAGAACGTATCACTTTCTGGAAGCGTTGTGAATGACCAGTGGAGTCGCGAGCCGGTCCGTCGTTTCGAACACCCCCCCAGCTCACTCTCACTTGGGGAGCAGGTTGCGGCACAACCCAATCTCGCTCGCCCCTGGGGGAGAGGGTCGGGGTGAGAGGATGATCGACCGCCAGACTCGCGGGCCGAGTTCGCTCACACGGTCGTGAACGCAATCGGCGAGCAGGGCGACGTCAGCCCCCTCGTGGACCAACAGAGCTGAATTGACACGTAGCCGCACTCGCCAAGGCGTGTTGATTTGATTCAACAAGCTCGCCAGAGTGCGGGCGTCCCGCGTTCTGGCGAAACGCGGCTACCTGTCATCTCAGGTTTGATCGAGCACTGGTCGCGTGGTCTGAAAGATAATCACCGCTCGGATGCCACAGCGTCGTCCCACACCAGATTGTCGCGGAGATTGCCGACCCCCACGACCGTTCGTATAGTCACGGCCATGACGGACGAACCGACCACCTGCCTGGACTTGTTTTGCGGCTGCGGCGGTTTTTCGCTCGGCTTGCATCGGGCGAGACCGGATGAGGATGACGAATGATCCCTTTCGCCGTCCACGATTGAATGTAACCAGCACGGAGGCGGATTGAATGTTGACGCTTGAAGACACCACAGCGACAGTCGTGAAGCGTGTTCGACAACGCGTATCCAAGACAAAGCTGCGCCAGATCGGGCGAACGTCAACCGCGGTTGCTGTGGTGCCCAGCTTCACCTTCATTGACTTGTTCGCGGGAATCGGTGCCTGTCGCAAGGGTTTTGAGTCGGCTGGCGGAAGGTGCGTGTTCACTTGTGAGTGGGACAAGCACAGCCAGCTAACGTACTCGGCCAATTTTGGTAATGACTCTCCGATTGCTGGCGATATTTGCGAAGTGGCGGCAACCGACATCCCCGACCATGACGTGCTGCTCGCGGGTTTTCCCTGTCAGCCATTCTCAATCGCCGGCGTATCCAAGAAGAATGCGCTGGGGAGACCCCACGGTTTTGCGTGCGAAGCTCAGGGGACGCTGTTCTTTGACGTCGCACGAATCTTGAGTGAGAAGCGTCCCGCTGCATTCATGCTGGAGAACGTGAAGAACCTCGAACGCCACGACAAGGGCAAGACGTTCGCCGTCATTCGCAACACGCTCGAAAAGGAGTTGGGCTATCACATCAGCTACCGCGTCATCGACGCGAAACTGTACTTGCCCCAACATCGCGAGCGAATCATCATCGTCGGGTTTCGCGATCCCGTGGCGTTCGACTGGTCCGAACTGTGGACACCGCAGCCTGGATTCACGCGCCTACGCTCGATCCTTCATCCCGAAGATGGCTCGGAACCGGCGGAGCCGCCTTTCACCATCGGTGCGAAAGCGAAAGTCAATCCAAAGTACATCCTGACCGATCACCTCTGGCAGTACCTTCAAGACTACGCTGCCAAGCATCGTGCCAAAGGGAACGGCTTCGGCTTTGGATTAGTCGGTCCCGACGACACCGCACGCACGCTCTCCGCACGCTACTACAAGGATGGCTCAGAGATCCTGATCTCACGCGGACCAAAAAAGAATCCGCGCCGCCTGACACCCCGCGAATGCGCCAGGCTCATGGGCTGGCCCGATACGTTCGTGATTCCGGTCTCCGACACCCAAGCTTATCGCC
>JACRIH010000384.1 GCA_016235885.1 Planctomycetales bacterium
CTCTCCCCAACGGAGAGGGAGAACGTCGTCAATGCGTGTTCACAAACCCAATGTCTTGCGTCGTGATCCCGGTCAAATTTGGCGGCTGAGCGGCCGAGGCGATGCTGGCGGGTGGCGTTCGCAGGATGTCGGCGAGGCTGTCCACCGAGGCCGGAACAAGTTTCACCATCCAGTTTTGGTTGAACAGATCCCACTCCCGCGGCCAGTTGTCGAACACCGACACGTCACACACGGGGTAGCAGATTGTGGACCCACCGGCACCTTGCACGCATTCCATTCGCTGCCGGCACCACGGGTGACAATCGCCATTTCGCAGGTAGCGGGCGCGGGGGATGAACACGAGCACCTGCGAAAACGCGATCGCGTCGCGTTCCAGGGGGTTGCTGAACATGCCGGGGAAAAACTGCGGCTTCTGCGGCCAATACACGACGCTGACGAAGTTGTGATCGTTGCGCAGCGTGTCCTGGTTCAACTGGCCGGGCAGCGTGCGAAACATGTGCGGCAGGTTCGAAGTCGGGAATTCCTGGTTCAGCAATTGATTGAGTTGAGCACACGTGAAAATCCGCCACAGATCGATGAACCGCGACATCTTCGCTGAGACGCGGCCCCCTTGCGAATCGTGTTCGCGCTCGAATGGGGCCAGGTCGAACGGGCGCGTGCCATCGAACGGATGGCCGGTGATCCACTGAGCGAGGTAGTGCCGCGCGAGATCGTTTCGCGTGCGCGTGGCGATGGTCTGATAGGTACTCAGTTGCTGGCCGAGATACGCGAAGTCTGGTCCCTCGTTCGATGGATCGAGCGCGGGGATGGTGCGGGCCCACGGATCGACTTCGCTGTAACTCCCGACCGGTTCGACGCGAGTTCGCCAGAGGACGCCGTCCATTGGCCGGTTCCGAGTGCTCGGCTGCTGTCCCCCGCCACCTTGTTGACCGCCACCGCCAGGTTGCTGAACCGGACCGTGTCGGCCGGCAATTTCGGAAGCTGTGTACTTCGCGACTGTCGGCGCCGTCTGCACAACGGCTCGCTGAAACTCGGGGATCAAATGCGTCGTGGCTCCGCCGCCGACCTGACTCGAGTTCTGTTCACTCTGGCCCAGGATGAACTCCAGAACCGGCAGGGTGAGTTGCGACTTGATCGTCGTCATCGCGCTGAACGTGTCGACCATCGTCTGTTCCAGCGGCACCTTGCCGGAAATGGCGGGACCGGCTTGTATGAACTTCTGCAAAGCCGGATGCGCCAGCGTGGACGCTCCGCTCGCGAATTGCTGTCCCACCTGCTGCCACGCGGCCAAAATTTCAGGGATTTGTGGTTCCGATCCACGGTCGCGGCCTTCGCGCATGTAAGCGGTCATCGCGAACACTTCGGAGAGCATGTGGTTCGTGAACGCGATCAGATTCATCCCACGGGCGAGCACGACTCCAGACGAATACCCCGCCGCGTCCGCGGCATTTTGCATCTTGATCTTGTCGTCCACCTGCCGACCGATGTTGACCAGCATCCCCAGCAACATCGTGAAGACGAGCAACGTGAGCACGGTCAGCACGCTGATCGCACCGGACTGGTCGCGATGCAAGCGACGCAGAAAGGTGGACGGTGGACGGTGGATGGTGGATGGAATGTGGAAGGACATGGGCAACCGATCTCTACTTTCAACGACGCACTAAAAAATGACTCAACTTTGCAGCAGTACTCAGCACTGAGTACTCAGTACGCCGACCTCTGACCTCTGACGGACGGGCAAGGTGCCCATCCTACTCACCGCTGCACATACGGCATCACCGACTTGATGCCTTCATTGACGAGCGTGGCCGACGCGGTGATCGTCACGAAATGCACCGGCTCGGAATACTCGGGATTCAATCCCACCAGCGGTGCGATCCGATCGGGCACGCCGCTCGCCGGGACCAACAGCTTCGCCAAAAATCGGCCCGGACCCGGCAGCAGCGCCTGGCGATGCGTCACCCAGACTGTGACGGGATCGCGATAGCCAACTTCCTTTTCCTGCCAGACGTAAGTGCAGTGCCCGCGCGGGTTGTACGTGGGACCGGTATCGACATCCGTTCCCGAATGCGACACCTCCTGCCACTCGATTTCGACGAACGTGTTCCGGGCGGCGTAGTCCAGTTTGTTGTCCAACCGCACGGGAATGCGACCGTTGCTGGACGATGCGGGAGACAACAGTCCGTACACGTTGCGAGTCACGCGTTGAGCTTCTGGTAGCCAACTCGTCGCGGGATTGGAAACCGGGGTGGTGGATGTCCCCCCCCTCTGCAAATCGCGAGATGGACAGATTGAAGCACATCCCAACACCGCGGCCGTCCAAACTTGAAAACACTTGCGGCTGTTGAGTGTGTTCGACGCGGACTGCGATTGGTTCGATCCGACACGGAGGATATTACCGTCGATCTGCACACCGGCCTCGACCCAGTTGTCGGGTTCGGCGGAGAATCCATACTGGCTGTTGGCATCGACCGTGGATGGAAGCCAGACAGACGCCGATCTCGCCGCGGCAAACGCCGCGTAGTTGACGACCATTGTCCCGACCATCAACTGGCTGACTTGGAGAATGAATAGCACGAAAAGCATGAACACGGGCAGCGTCAGCACGAACGCCAAGCTCTGCACGCCGCCTCCTTCGCACGCATGAATCTGTCGTAGCCGCGCGATCTTGAACCGCGCGCCGCTCAGTTTCATCAGCCCGACCATCGCAGCGAACGAGACCCCGAGCGCCAGAAGACACGGGAGACAGGCTTCCAGAATGGCGCGGTTCATCGAAGTATTTCCCAATTCTGGAGCTGAAACTTCACGATCACCACCGCCACGAACGCCGTGCGAGCCAGGTACAGCGGAGGCTGGAGGGCCAGGCGTTCGTCATCCGCGAGCGGGACGGGTTGCCCCAGCCGCAACATCCACCACAGGTGCCGCAGCCCGCGAGAAACCAGATTGGCCAACCCGAATCGCCAGATCAGCGTGATCAGCGCTGCGAGGCCACCCAGCACAAACGTCCACAACAGCACTTCAAGGCCCTGGTCGATCCCCAAAAACGCCCCCAGCATGGCCATCAACTTCACATCTCCGCCTCCCACGTTGAAGAAGACGAAGCTCACCAACATCACCAAACCACACAGCAGAAACCCCTTCAGGCTTTCTTCGATGCCGATGCCGCCCGGTTCGAAATGACTCACCACGATCGCCAGCAGGATTCCCGGATAGGTGGTCCAGTTGTAAATCTTGTGGTGCCACGTATCGGTGATCCCGGCGATACCGGCCAAAACCAGCAGCAATGCCGTGGAAACCATCGTTGGTCCGGATCAGCTTCCGCCCGTGACGCCTTGCCGCTGCGTATCCAAATCCTGCACGCCCTGGTCGAAGTAATTCTTGATCTTCGGCCAACCGTACTTGAGCAGGTAGATCAGGATCGGCAGGGCGATGGCCCCGATGACCAGAATGGTTTCCAGACTCACGGCACCCCGTTCGTCGTTGTGGACCCGGTGCAAGAGGTTCTTCAAACTTCGCATGGCTTGCTCTCCCGTTTTGTCTCGCCGCAATGGATTCAATTGTCCTGTGTTGACTGCTCCCCAACGGAAAGCAAGTCGCGTTTTTTCCTTCCGAAAATCGTCTCTCAGGTCGCAACTCTACATGAACGGCCACGAAATCAGACCGCAGATCACCTCGTATGCCAGGACGATCAGCCGCCGGCTGTAAGCAATCGCGACCGCTCCCATCGAAAGCATTGTTCCCAGTGTCAGGATGTAGTCGAGCGACGCCGCACCACGACGTCGCGAACGACACTCACCCAAACCTCTCCGAGACGCATTCGCGATCACAATGGGCTCCTGGAATTCCGACCGCCACCACCACGGACTCACCGACCTGTCTCGTCCGAATCCTATCCCGCAAGTTGTCGATCTGCCAGCTTTGTTCGTGGGATGAGGAACCAACCCGACAATTTCCCAACGCTGCAAAAGGCCGGGGGAACCAACGGCAGAGCCAGCCCACCGAAACTCGGCGAAAGGCGTAGACCGGCTCTCGTTGCACGACTTGGTTCCCCCGTCCAATGGAATAAACGTGGGAGCCACTGCGGAATCAACCGGCAATTTGCCCGGTCTGGGTCATTTTTGCCAAAGTCCCCGCGTGTGTCGGATGCGATCGTCCAATCCATGCTCGTACGCTTCGCGGCAAAACGTTGGCAGGTTGCCGGTAAACTCCAGATCGGCCTGCAGCCTGCCGCTAATCGTCTTCCCTTTCATTCGCGACACGAACAAATCACGCAGCACATATTTTTCACCTTCCATCCCGCACGCTTCGGTGATCCGGGTCACCCGTCGCGAGCCATCTTCGGAGAAACGCGAGAGCTGCACAATCAAGTGAATCGCCGATCCCACCTGCGCCCGAGCCACGTAGATCGGGATCGTAACGTCCGACATTAGCGACAGAGTTTCCAGACGGACCAGCGAATCGTACGGGGTGCTGGCGTGAACCGTCGTCATGCTGCCGGCGTGTCCGCTGATCATGGACTGGATCATGTCCAGCGCTTCGCCGCCGCGGACTTCGCCGACGACAATCCGATCCGGCCGCATTCTCAACGACGCCTTGAAGAGCTGTCGAATTGTGAGGCCCCCCTTGCCGTAGGCGTCCGCCTGCTGCGCCTCCATGTACAGGCAGTGCGATTGGCTGAGTCGCAATTCGGAGCTGTCTTCGATCACGATCACCCGTTCCTCATCGGGGATGGCCGTGGACAGGGCGTTCAACATCGACGTCTTGCCTGTTCCCGTGCCGCCCGAGACCACGATGTTCTTGTGCAGCCGCACGCAGATTTCCAGAAACTCGCGGGCCGCTTCAGAAATGCTGCCGAACCGGATCAGATCTTCGAGCGTCATCGCCTCGCGCATGAACTTGCGGATGTTGAGATACGTGCCACGACGAGCACTCGGCGGAATGATCGCATGCACGCGAGAACCGTCCGGCAACCGGGCATCCATAATCGGCCGGTTCTCGTCGATCTCCCTCCCGACGTATTGCGCCACGTTGTGGACCGCCGACAGCAGCGCATCCTCGCTGATGAACTGCGCCTCGGTCTTAATCAACCGCCCGCGACGTTCGATGTACACATCGTTGTAGCCATTGACCATGATTTCCGACACGGTGTCGTCGTCCAGAAACTCCCGGACCGGATGCAGAAAGTAGCCGAGGCTGGCTTGGAAAATTTCTTCGCGGGACATGGGCGTTGGGAGTGAATCGTGAATCGTGGGTGGTGGATCGCGAACGACATGCTATCGAGAGCGCTGTGAAACGTGCAGTCTGGATCGTGCGATTCGCGCGGCGGCGAACTTGAGTTGGTTTCGTGCCCGGCTAAGATGCTGTTCGTCCTCGCGTCGCGAATCCGGTCGCGTGTTGCCCGTCGTCGCACCAACCACGATTCACCATCCACGATATACTCTCCTGCATGCCCACCTCGTCCGGCCCTCGCGCCATGTCCTTTCAGCCGCCGCAGGGAGAGTTGACGCTCATCGCCGGATCGGCCAACCCACTCCTCTCGCGAGCGGTCGCCAAAGAATTGGGCGTGCAGGTCTCGCCGAGCCAATCGCAGCATTTCAGCGAGGGCAATGTCTTCGTTCGCGTGCTCGAAAACGTGCGTGGCCGCGATGTGTTCGTCATTCAGGGCGTTCACTTTCCCGTCAACGACAACTTCATGGAACTGTTGTTCTGGATCGACGCCCTCAAGCGAGCCAGTGCCCAAGCCGTGACGGCCGTGATCCCATTCTTCAGCTATGCCAAGGGAGACAAGAAGGACGAACCGCGAGTCTCCATCCGCGCCCGCGTGTGTGCCGACGCGCTCGAAGGGGCGGGCTGCGACCGAGTCCTCACGATGGACCTGCACAGTCCACAGATTCAAGGATTCTTCCGCATCCCGGTCGACCACCTGTACGGTCGGCAGGTGCTGTGTGATCACATCCGCCAGCTCAATCGTCCCGACCTGGTCGTGTGCAGCCCGGACATTGGCTTCGCCAAGGATGCCTCGTCATTCGCGAACCTGCTCGGCGTCCCCGTGGTCATCGGCAACAAGTCGCGTCCGGGTCACAACGAAACCGTCGTGGCGCTCGAAGTCATCGGCGACGTGCGCGACAAAAACGTCCTGCTGGTCGACGACTTCACGATCACCGGCGGCACGATCATCGCGATGGCGGACATTCTCAAAAAACGCGGAGCACGCGACATCTACGCCGCCATCAGTCACGGAGTCCTGTCGAAGGGTGCTTCCGCCAAGGTTGCGAACAGCCAGATCAAACAGATGTTCATCACCGACACTATCGAGTACCGCTTCGATCCGCTGCCCCCGAACGTCACGATCATCCCCGTCGCCCCGCTCTTCGCCCAAGCGATCCGCTCCGTCCACGACCGCACGAGCATCAGCAGTTTGTTCCCCGAAAAGCCACCCAGCAAGACATGACATCGGTCAGCGGAATAATTCGACAACTGGAGTTTTGGGATGAGTCTTCCGCTAGGCTGGGTCAATCCAATCACGGAGCAACCTGGACAGATTCAGCACGATGTAGACCCGACACAACTTCGCCCCGGTCGAACCGACCTTGCCAAATCCAGACTGGAATGGCAACGTCATTTGATGAAGTCTGGAATCCGTCGGTACACACCAATCCAAGTTAATCGCGATGCAATCATCAACGATGGACACCATGCCGAGCGTGCCGCTGCCGAGGAGGGTTGGCTTGTGGAGGTGTTGGTGATCGAACCAACGCTCGTGGCCGTGGACGAAATGATTCTGGATCTGCCCGTGGAGGTTTGACATGCAATGCCCGGATGATGTTCGTGAAGTGGTTTCCGATATCCTGACAACGGGTCTGCTAAGGGTCCGGTCGCTTGCGTGGGCGGGAGATGCGAGTCGGTGCGCAATCGAGGCGGATCATCTGCACAACCTCCCCAGCCTTCTTGGAAACTACGAACCGGAAAAACTTTCGTATTACTGGCACGTCGAGAAGCCCGCCTTCGAGTCCGCCAGTCGAAGCGTCAGCTTGGACGAATTCGACCCACTTTGGGCCAGACTCGCGCCGCATGTGCCGGAGAGTGCCGAGGCGATTCTGACTTCGTGACAATCGCCGCACACCCTCGCAAATACCAGCATGGCCGACGCCACCAAACCCACCCCCGCGATGCAGCATTACCTCGACGTGAAGGCGTCGAATCCTGAGGCGTTGCTGCTGTACCGGATTGGCGACTTCTACGAACTGTTCTTCGAAGATGCCCAGCAGGCGTCGCGAGTGCTTGGGCTGACGTTGACCACACGGGACAAAGGCTCGCCCAACCCGGTGCCGATGGCGGGGTTCCCGTACCATCAACTCGATGCGTACCTGCGGAAGATCATTCAGTCCGGACTGCGAGCCGCTGTCTGCGATCAGGTGGAAGACGCGGCCCTCGCGAAAGGGTTGGTGAAACGGGAGGTGACACGAGTCGTCACGCCGGGGACGGTCACGGACGATGCGCTCCTCGACCCGCGCGAAAGCAACTTCATCGCGGCGGTGGCTCCGGACAAGGATCGCGCGGGGCTGGCGTGGCTGGAGATTTCGACCGGTCGATTCGTCGCGACCGACATCGAACTCGGAGCGGTCGCCGACGAACTCTCGCGCTTGCTGCCGGCGGAGTGTCTCGTGCCAGACAACCTCCACTACTCCCCTCTCCCCTCCGGGGGAGAGGGGTCGGGGGTGAGGGGGCCGCGTGCCTCGCAGACGTCGCAACACGGTGTCGATCGCGATGCGACGCCCCCTCACCCCAGCCCTCTCCCGATGGGAGAGGGAGCAAGCGCGCAGTCACTCGGCGACCTGATTCGCTCGCGGCCGGAGATGTTGATCACCGAGCGACCGGTCTGGTCGTTCGCTCACTCGCACTGCCGGAGGACACTCCTCGATCACTTCGGCACCAACACGCTCGACGGCTTTGGCTGGGATGGCGATTCGCTGGGGATCACGGCGGCGGGGGCGCTGCTGGAATACGTGCGCGAGACGCAGAAATCATCGCTGCCACACGTCGTCCGTCTCGAACCGTACCAGCGCGGCAACTCGCTGCTGATCGACGAAGCGACGCGGCGAAGTCTCGAATTAACACGCACGATCCGCGAGGGGAAACGAGACGGCTCGTTGTTGGCGATCATCGACGAAACCGTCACGCCGATGGGTGCCCGGTTGCTGACCGACTGGTTATCGAACCCGCTGACCGATCGGACGGCGATCAATCTCCGGCTGGATGCGGTCGAGGAATTCGTTCGCGATTCGCAACTCGGCCGCGAGCTGCGCGACACGTTGGGCACGGCGTATGACCTCCAGCGCCTGACCGCTCGTGTCGCCACCGGCCGATGCAGCCCGCGCGACCTCGCGTGCCTGTCGCAGACACTTCAGCTCCTGCCGAAGATCAAAGCAAAACTCACTGCGCGGCGAGCCGCCTTGCTCAGCGATCTCGAACAGCAGCTCGATCTGTGTCCTGACGTGCGAGCCGACATCGAATCGGTCCTCGTCGACGAGCCGCCCTTGACGATCGCGGAAGGCGGTTTGGTGCGTCCCGGCCACAGCGCACAGCTTGACGAACTCCGCGAACTGGCTCGCGGTGGCAAGGAATGGATCGCGCGATATCAGGCTCAGGAATCGGAACGGCTAGGCGCTCCGGGATTGAAGGTCGGGTTCAACCAGGTGTTCGGATACTACCTCGAACTGACGACGGCGCAGCTCGCGCGGATCGAACTCCCCGCCGACTACATTCGCAAGCAGACGCTCAAGAATCAGGAACGATACATCACACCGGCGCTCAAAGAGTACGAAGAGAAAGTGCTCGGAGCCGAACAGCAGGCGAACCGCCTGGAGCAGGAATTGTTCGTCGCCCTCCGCGACCGAGTCGCAGCGCACGGCGTGCGACTGAAACAGACCGCCGAAGTGCTCGCGCAGATCGACGTGCTGACCGCACTCGCCACGCTCGCTGTGAACCGCAACTACTGCCGACCCGAATTGACCGACGAACCGCTACTCGACGTGCGAGAGGGCCGCCACCCAGTCCTCGACCGCCTGCAACCGAGCGGCCAGTTCGTGCCGAACGACGTTTGTTTGGGAGCCGCACACGGTCGCGTGCAACTCATCACCGGCCCCAACATGGCCGGCAAAAGCACGTACATCCGGCAAACCGCGCTGCTCACGATCCTCGCCCAACTCGGCTCATTCGTCCCGGCCTCGTCCGCCCGGATCGGCATCGCCGACCGCATTTTCGCGCGCGTGGGAGCCAGCGACGAACTCGGGCGCGGACAGAGCACGTTCATGGTTGAAATGACCGAGACAGCCCGCATTCTGCATCAGGCCACGGAACGGAGCCTCGTGATCCTCGACGAGATTGGGCGCGGGACCAGCACGTACGACGGCATTTCACTGGCGTGGTCCGTCACCGAATTCCTCCACGACGCCCTCCGCTGCCGCACGCTGTTCGCGACGCATTACCACGAACTGACTGAACTCACGCAGACCCTGAAGGACGCCCGCAACTGGAACGTCGCCGTGCGCGAAGACAACGACGGCATCGTGTTCCTGCACAAGATCGTGGAAGGTTCGGCCGACAAAAGTTACGGCATCCACGTCGCCCGCCTCGCCGGAATCCCGCTGACCGTCGTCGAACGGGCGCGCGTGATCCTCGACAAACTCGAATCCGACCACCACGACGCCGAAGGCCGCGTGACCATCCCCGCGAGAAAACAAAACTCCTCCCGCCAGCTCTCGCTCTTCGCTGCGCCTCCCGAACACCCGATGATCGAATCGCTGCGAAGTCTGGACATCGACCAACTGACCCCGCTGGCCGCACTGCAAACGCTGCACAAAATGCGGGAGGAGTTGAGCGAGCAGTAGTGCTGCGTCAGCGTTCAAACCGGGGGTAGCCGCGTTCGCCAGAGCTTGTTGATTTAATGTGGTCCCGACACTCCGTGGCGGGACTTGTTGTGGCCGCCCCGCAGGGCGGCCACAACATGCGGTGGCACGGTGGGCCACCGCCACATTAAATCAACAAGCCCGCC
>JACRIH010000385.1 GCA_016235885.1 Planctomycetales bacterium
TGCCCTGTCGCTGTTCCAAACCATCCTTGGCCTGCGAAGACAAGTCCCACCGTTTCTACGCCAAACCGTCACCGACCGCTCACAGCTTCACGTGGAATTACAACTCGCTCAATAAACACTCATTCTTCGACGGGCTGCTAGAGGCATTTGAACAGCTTTGCAAGTTTCTCGACCGACAACGCATTGACCCGCTCATCGACGAAGCACTCCGAGCGACGAGTCCGCTGGAACGAAACTTGGAAATGACTTTGGCGGAAATGAGCCGCCTGCTGCAGTTTCAAATGCTGCTTATTACTGAAAGGATTGGTCGGAGCATCGGCGAAAAAGGAACGTGGGCGGCCAGCGGCGTCACCAATGAGGAGCTGGATCAGGTGTTCGCGCTGTCTGACCGCGTGACGGAGCTCACGCACGGAGTCTTGTCATGTCGTCAAAACCGACCTGACAAGTTGGTCCGATCGCACAAGCCAAGGCCAGTGCGCTCCAAGCAGTCGGCCTCGACACCGAAGAAACCGCGCTAAAGCGCCATGGTAACGATCATTGACGGTAATCAATCAACGGCGCAGCCCTTCGCGCCTGTGCCATTAACTTTGTCCCAGCTCGGTCGGCGTGCCAGGAACTGTGTCCCAGCCTAGACAATTACACTGTCCCGAGGCGTCATAAGTCATTGTTTGATGGATGTGTGATGGACAGTTGTTATGTCCCAAACCAACCACGAGCGTCCGCTCGTGGTTGTCCTTTAATCGTTCACAAGGTCGCTTTTAAGACTTGTCCAAGATCAACTCCGTGTTCGTAGTCCCGGCTTTAGCCGGCAGAACGCGGACCGGCTAAAGCCGGGACTACGAACTTAATCCTGTGCGAGTCGTTAGCGCGGTTGCGATGTTGTTGAATTGGGCGAGTGCCGTCAGCAAGTCGTCGGCGATTTCTTGGGCGAGGATGTCCGGGGTTGGCAGGTCGTCGGAATCTTCGAGGCTGCTGTCTTTCAGCCAGAAGATGTCGAGGTTCACTTTGTCCCGCTTCATCAGTTCGTCGTAGTCGTAGGCTCGCCAGTGGCCTTCGGGGTTCTGCTCGGCGTTCCAAGTGGGCTTGCGCAGGTGTCGCTTGCCGGAGCGGTAGCATTCGACGGACTCTTCTCGCTTGAGCGGGTTGGTCTTCTGTGTGAAATGCCTGTTGGTTCCCAGTTCGACTTTTGCACTTTTCAGGGTGCTAAAAACTGGCCCACGTCAATAGTGCGCGCCTCCACGACAATGCTGGGGACATTACTCTCGGGCATCGAGCAAGGAGGCTCACGATGGAACTTGTACCCGGCTTTATCGAGTTGCTGCAAGGACTGTCCGCCACGATGACCGCGCCGACCTTTGCCAGTTTGACAACCGTGCTGACCGGTTGGGTCTTCGCCACCCGGCAGACGATCACGCGGATGATCTTGGCGGCCGGCGATATGGCCGACAAACATTTCTCGTCGTATCACCGATTGTTCAGCGCGGCGAGTTGGTCGCTCGATGCGGTGGGACTCACCGTGTTGGATGTTGGATTTGATGCCACCGTTTTTGGGAAGCGTCGTGAGGCTGGGACTGGATGACACGCTGGCTCGCCAGAGGGGCGTCAAGATGTTTGGAACGGGGCGGCACCACGACTCGTTGCTCTACAGTCGCAACCAGGTGGTGACAAGCTGGGGACACAGTCGGGTCGTCTTGGGCGTGATCATCGAATTGCCATTCCGGCGGGGGCACGACGACTGTCTGCCGATTTTGTTCCGTCTGTACCTGAACAAGAAGAGTGCGGCGAAGCACCGTCGGGCGTATCGCACGCGTCCGGAATTGGCTGTCGAGATGCAGGAACTGTTGTGCCACCACCGGAAAAACCAGCGGTTTCACGTGATCGCCGACAGCGCCTACGGTGGCCAGAACGTGCTGTGCTACTGGCCGACGAATTGTGATCTGACGAGCCGGCTGGTCAAAAATGCGCGGTTGTACGGCCCGCGGGCACCGCGAACAGCCGGCACGAATGGCCGGCCGCGCCAACGGGGCCAGCAACTTCCCACACCGCAGGCGATGCTCGCGGGTCGCTGTCGCCGCGTGACCCTGGAGATTTACGGACGTCGCGAAGAAGCCCGCTTGGCGGACCAGGTCGCCCACGTGTATGCCGCACCCGAACGGCCACTGTGCGTGGTGGCCACGGAAGCCGTCCGGGACGGGCGGGGACAAGAAGTGAGTGTTCTATTCCACCTGCTCGGACGCGACCGCCGAACAGGTGATTGGTTGGTACGCGATGCGGTGGAGCTACTCCGAATGGGACGAAGGCCGCCGCGGCCACGCCTTGTTCGATCACGACCACGACCCGCACGAAATGCGGAACCTCGCGGACGATACCGCGCACTAGGAAACCGTCGCCAAACTCCAACAGCAACTCCGCGACAGCAAAGTCGGCCAGTCCCTGCGGCGACAATTGGAATGATTGAATACAATCCGGCCATGAATCCTGTTGAACTTACACGCCCCTGAAACCTCCGCGACTTCCGGTCGATGATCGAAGAGCGTCGACCGATCAAGACGCCGGAAGGCAGTGAATCGCAAGCCGTCGGAGTCTCGCACAAACCATGAACCACACAGCTTTCCTCACGCTGACCCTGACCTCCCTGTTGCTGGTTCGGCCCACCGCGTTTGCCGCTGAACCGGCGCGCTCGACCAAGCCCAATGTCGTCGTCATTCTTGCCGACGATCTTGGTTACGGTGATCTCGGCTGCTACGGCTCGAAGGAAATTCGCACGCCGCATCTCGACCGCATGGCGGCGGAGGGGCTGCGGTTCACGTCGTTTTACGCGCAGGCGTTTTGTGGTCCGAGTCGCACTGCGTTGTTGACGGGCTGCTATCCGTTGCGAGTGGCGGAGGTCGGGAACAAAAAGCATCACATGCCCGTGCCGCACGCGCGCGAGACGTTGCTTTCGGAAGTGCTTCAGCGCGCGGGATATGCCACGGCGATGATCGGCAAATGGGATCTCGCCGGGCATGAGCCGGATCGCTGGGAACATCCGCAGAACTCGCCGCTGAAGCGCGGCTTCGACCGGCAGTTCGGCACGCCGGCCAGCAATGACTTCTGGGAGAAGACCGCGCTCTTCCGTGATGACAAGCTGATCGAGAACCCGGTGGACCTCACCGAGTCCACGACCAAGCGATACGCCGACGAGGCCATTCGATTCATCGGCGAGAAGAAGGGGCAGCCCTTCTTCATGTACTTCTGCCCGAACATGCCGCACACCGCGCTGCACGCCGGCGCGGAGTTTCGTGGCAAGTCGCCGCGCGGTCTTTACGGCGACGTGGCCGAGGAACTCGACCATCACGTCGGCCGCATCCTGGAAACTCTGCGCTCCGAAGGGATCGAACAGAACACCGTCGTGCTCTTCACCAGCGACAACGGCCCGTGGTTGCTGCGCAAAGAACACGGCGGCAGTGCGGGACCACTGCGCGGCGGCAAGACTTCGACCTGGGAGGGGGGCGTGCGTGTCCCGGCCATCGCTTGGGCACCGGGCCGCATCGCCGCCGGACAGACATGCGGGCGAATTGCGAGCACGCTCGATCTATTGCCCACGTTCGTGAAACTCGCCGCAGCGACGCTGCCGGAAAACAAACTCGACGGCCGCGATCTCTCCGCGTGGTTGCTCAAAGGACCGCCCGCCGACGAAGACACGGCGACACATCTCTACCATGTCAACACGCATCTTCAGGCCGTGCGGCAAGGCCGCTGGAAGCTGCATCTGCCGCGACCCGTCCCTGTGCCGTGGCTCAGTCGCGGTCTGCGTCGCGCGCACATCGACGAGGCCGACCTCTTCGAGATCAAGTCGCCGCTGCTCTACGACCTGGACGCTGACCTCGGCGAGAAGACCGATGTCGCCGCGCAGCATCCCGATGTAGTGCGGCGACTGCTCGCGCTGGCCGACAAGTCCCGCGCCGAAATTGGCGACTACGACCGCATCGGCACCGAGGCTCGTTTCTTTGACGATGGCCCGCCGCGTCCCGACATGAATAACTGGAAGCAGGAGCCCGATCAGAAGAATCCCGCTCCGGCGAAGAGCAAGTCCGCCGAGAAGACGACCAGCGAAAATGGAGCCAGCCGTCTTGACGAGACGTTCGACGGCGAACTCTCCAAAGACTGGTTCTGGAGCCTCGGCACTTGGACGGCGAAAGATGGCGTGCTGCGCGCCTTCGAGTCTGGCCCGCGTCGGCATGGTCCCGTGAAGATGCGGAAGTTTCCGCTGCGCGATGGCATCGTCGAATGCGAGTTCCGGCTGGAAGGAAAGGCGACGTTCGCCGGCATCATCTTCAACGGCTCGCAGGAGCGCGGGCACATCGTGCATCTGGTCATGGGCCGAGACAAGCTCCGCATCGTCGCGCATCCGAAGCCGGGCGAGAACGTGGAACTGCTCAGTCGGGCCAACACGCTCGCCATCGGTGAATGGCATCGCGTGAAGATCGAGTTTCAAGGCCCGCGGATGATCGCCACGTTGAACGACAAGACGTTCACCGCGACCCTCCCAGCCATCGCCGAAGAAAAGACAACCTTCGGACTCACCGGCGACTCCGGCGGTCCAGAAGGAGAGAAGGCGGGCGCGCTTGAGTTCCGAAAGCTCAAGATCACCACAGTGCCATGAAATCAACCGCGCAAAAACCGAACCGCCACCCTCAAACTCAAAGTGTCCGTCCCTTGGACTTCTGAGACGCTGGAAGAAGTCGTCCTAAATCGGTTGCGTCCCTTTGTTCGGTTTCCTGCGACATCGACTGGCCCCAATCCTTTCCTGTTCAACAAGCGGAGTTTCTCATGCTTCGACGCGGAATCAAAACCATAGCCACGTTCGCCAGAACGTGGGGTATTCGGCGGGTTGCCCACGTTCTGGCGAACGTGGCTACGACGCAATTGCGTTTTGAAACTGCTTCTCGACAACTCATTGTGCTGGTGACGGTCGCCGCGCTCGGAATGTTCGGATCGAACGTGCGGGTTCAGGCGGCCGATCCAGTGCGCGTCGGAATCCTCGGCATCGATAACTACGGCTCGATTGGGTACACGGAGTTTCTCAATCGTCCGCACGCCGCAGGGGTCTTCGAGGGGGTGCGAGTTGTCGCGGCCTATCCGATCGGCAGCGATGACTATCCCGACAGCGCCAAGTTCAGCGCTCAGTGGCAGGCTCATCTCTCGAAGATGCATCAGAACCCGAAAGACCCCAAAGATGCCGTGCCGCCGATCGAGTTTGTGAACTCGACCGACGAACTGCTGCAGCGAGTCGATGCGGTCATGATCTTCAGCCTGGATGGCCGGCTGCATCGGCAACAGGCGGAGGCGGTGCTCAAGGCGGGCAAGCGATTGTTCATCGGTCGTCCGATTGCGTCGTCGCCGGAAGATGCCGTCGCGATTTTGAAACTCGCCGAGGAAACGAAAACTCCCTGCTGGAGCAGTTCACAGCATCGCTTCAGCGCGGGCTTCAGCGGCATGCGCGATCATCCGGAAGTCGGCCGCGTGATCGGCTGCGATGTCTATGGCGGCTGGATCGTGAATACTCCCGAAGCCGACCAGTTCACGCGCCCGCTGCACAGCCTCGAAACGCTGTACACCATCATGGGCGGGCCGGGCGTTGTCTCGGTGACCTGCATTTCAACGCCGACCACCGAGTTGATCACCGCCACCTGGAAAGACGGCCGCATCGGAACGTATCGAGGCATCAAAGAAGGCGCGGTCAAATACAGTGCGACCGTCTTCGGCGACAAAGGGGTCTCGACCGCCGGCATCTACGGCTACGGCATCCCGGTCAAAGGAGTCGTCCCGACCGCCGCGTCTGGACCGCCGAACAACAAGTTCGTCGGCTACGAAGGGCTGGCCGCCGAAATCGCCAAGTTCTTCAAAGGCGGGCCGGTGCCGGTGACTCCCGCCGAAACGCTGGAAATCTTCGCGCTCATCCAAGCCGCCGAGGAGAGCAAAGCTCAGAACGGAGCGGTCGTGCGACTGAAGAACCTTTGGGAAACAAAATGACCTGGACGACGAAGAAAAGGGACCAGGTTCCTTCGCTTCATCTCAACGTTGGTTGGCCGCGCCCCAGTTAACCGTAGCGTTCGGCTCGCAGATCTTTCGTAGTACGATCCTCGCAAACTTCGACCAGCCAAGCGAAATCGTTCGCCTCACTTGTTTATCACGTCCGGAACGTCGGACAGAGTGAGCCAGATGCAGTCGCACAATAATTGAAATTAGGCTTGTGATGAGGGACAGGGCGGCTGCGAATCATGTTGTCGATGGACATTTCCCAATTCACCAATCTGTTGCGGCGGCACACCGGACTGATCCACAAGGTCGCCTATGCCTACTGCCCCAACGCGACCGACCGCGACGATGTGATCCAGGAGATTGCGATTCAGTTATGGCGATCTCGCGACCGCTATGACGTTCGGTTCAAAGAAACGACCTGGATCTACCGCATCGCGATCAATGTGGCCATTTCCTTCCATCGGCGCGAGCGTCGGCACAGCGACCGACGCGTGTCGCTTGAAGGCTCTGCAATCACGATTGCGGTACCATCGGTAGAACCCAGCCAGGACGTGGAACTGCTGATGCGATGTATTGACGATCTGGGCGAATTGGATAAGGCACTGGTCTTGCTCTACCTCGACGGGTACGACCACGCGTCCATTGCGGATGTGCTTGGGATTACCGTGTCCAACGTGGGCACGAAGCTGCAACGCATCAAGAACAAGCTTCACGCCGCATTCGAACGGCGCTTGCAACCGAACGAAACGGAGAAACCACATGGAACTCGATGACCTGAAACAAGCCTGGGCTGCGCACGGCGTGGTGTTGGAACGTAGTCTTGCGATCAACGAGCGCCTGATTCGAGAGACGCTGTTGCGTAAAGTGCGATTCGCGTTGGTTCAATGTCAGGTTGTGCGCACGCTGGAAGTGGCGCTGGGCATCGCGATGATCGTGGCTGCGATGGCCGTGCTCACCAATCATTTCGCCGATCCGCGGTATCTGGTTGTGGCGGGAGGATTGGCCGTACTCGCCGGGTATGTTACGGGGCTCTGCGCGTACTCGCTGCAGCAGACCGCAAGAATTGACTACGCGGACCCTGTCACAATGCTCCAGAAAACCGTCGAACGCATCCGGCTTGCGGAGTACCGGGCGTTCAAGTGGACCTTGCTCCTGGGCATCGTCGCTTGGTTGCCCATGGCGCTGATCCTATTCGAAGCGCTGACTGGCTTCGACGCGTTGGCCCGTGTCGGTCTGGAATGGCTGGCTGCAAACGTACTGTTCGGGTTCGTGTGCCTCGGCATCGGGCAAGCGCTGTCGCGTCGATACGTTGAACGCACGGACCTCAACCCTTTGGCGCATCGTCTCGTCGAATCCTTGTCGGGTCGTGCCGTACGTTCGGCGACGCAACACTTGGCGGAACTGGCACAATTCGAACGCAGCGAATGACAACGGGCACCGATAAAGATGACGCATTCGGTGAACGCGAAGAATCGCCGAACAAAGCGGTGAACCGGCACCTGGGGCAAAACTCGGCCAGGCGGCTGCGGCACCGCCCGCATCCAGCGGAAGGAATTCAACCGCTTGTTCCCGGCAAGATGGTACGGTACAGTACCATCATGGCCGGAAGGCGATTGGCGATTCAACATGAAAAGAGGTGTTTGCGTGGCGGATGTCGTGGACGATCTGGACCAGATTGGGTTCTTGCTGGGGCGGGCGTATTACTCGTACGTCGGGTTGTTGCAGCAGTGGCTGGAGTCGGCGGGCTTGGCCGGGCACCTCAAGCCGGGGATGGGAAGTTTGCTGGTCGCGCTGTTTCGCGAAGACGGCCGGACCATCACTGAGATCGCCGACGAATTGCAGCTCGCCAAGTCCACGATGACCGGTATGGTCGCGCGGATGCGCGAGGCGGGGCTGGTCACGACCGAAGCGGATGTGAATGACGGGCGGGCGCAACGACTGCAACTCACGCCGCTGGGCAAGTCGCTGAAACCAAAGTGCCGCAAGATGGCCGGAGAGATGGAACAGTTGCTCGGCCGGCAACTGACTCCTGCGGCGCAACAGCAGTTCCGAGCGGCGCTCGCCACGGTCACGCGCACGATTGCCGACGAGTTGCAGGCGAACGGCAATGCGACCATACGCACCAAGCAACGGCAGAGTCAGCGTGCTCGCGTCATTCACGCACGGCTCAAGCAACGTCCTTCCAAACACTCGGAGAAGACACGATGAAACGACGACTCATTCTGACGGCGGCGACTTGTTTGATGTTCGCGTCGCATGCGGCCGTCCAGGCCCAATTCGATGCGCCTGCCAAGTCCGCCGCCGAACAACTCAACAGGCAATGGAGTCACGGACGGGCGGAAGGTCGCGGGCCGGTGAAGCTCGTCACGTTTCCGCTGCGGGTCGAGGACATCAGTTACATCAACCCGATGGGCATGATGGCCAGCGGGCATACGACTCCGACGGATCATCTCTATCTCGTCGCCAAAGAATCGCCGGACAAGGACAAACTCTATGACGTGCTGGCGGTGGCCGACGGTCGCGTCGTCGTCATCCAGTGGCGACCGAACCCGACCGGCAAACAGCCCGATCCAACCGTCTTCAATCGCGCGGTTGATTTGAAGGTCACGTTGGAACACGCGGCGACGTGTTGGAGCTACGTCGATCACCTGGTCGAACTCGATCCGGTGATTCAGAAGCAAGTCGGCAGTGAGTTGAAACCAGGCCAGCCGGTCTCGGTTCGGATTCCGGTGCAGGCCGGACAAGTCATCGGCAAGGTGCGCGGCGGATTCACGTTCGACTTTGCGCTCATCGACACGACAGTCACCAACCAGGGCTTCGTGGTCCCAGATCAGTTTCTCAAACGCGATCCGCACAAGCTGCATGCCGTCGATCCGTTCGACTACATCGACGAACCGCTGCGCACGAAACTGTTGTCATTCAACGCTCGCAAGTCGAAGCCGTTGGGCGGACGGATTGATTACGACATCGACGGCAAGCTGGTCGGCAACTGGTATCGCGAAGGGACCGGCGGTTATGCGGGATTGAATCGTCGCTGGGACTACTGGGTCGGACATCTGACCTTCGCGTATCACCACATCGACCCGACTCAGGTTCTGATCTCGATGGGCGATGTTGACGGCCGCGCCCGCCAGTTCGCCGTGCGCGGCAACGCGCCTGATCCGGCCAAGATCGGCACGGCGGACGGCCTCATCAAATACAACCTTATCGCACCGAGCATTGACAGCCGAACCGGCAAGCCGCTCGCGAGTTTTGAGGAACGGTTCTTTGGTGTCTTGCTGGTCAGAGTCCTGGAAGACCGAAATCTCAAGCTGGAGGTGTTTCCTGGAATGACGCTCGCCGAAGCGCGAGACTTCACCGCCGGTGCAGCGATTTACGAGCGTTGACGACTTGGCGGGAATCAACGGGGAAGGGAGAGGCTTTGGTTTCAGCATGCATGTTTCATCGGATCATCGTTGCCGCCTCGCCGTCGTCGTCATTGTCCTGCTGGCGATGAGTCATGTGCTGGTTCAAGCACAAACGCCGGTGCGGACGGAGGCCGGTCTTCGTGCGCGGGCGATTCAGGAAACGGCGACTCCTGTGCGGCCCGGCGTTCCGGGTGAGCGGCCGTTTTGGAATGGTCGAGCGGTGCAGTTCCTGTATGCGCCGGCGTTTGATTTCAAAGAAGTCCCGGACGCGAAGTCGTATGGCAGCGATGCACAAGACCACGCCCGCCCCGCAACGGGAAGTGGCCGCACCGGACGACTCCAATGAATAAGGGAGTTCAACGAGCTGTCAGCAAGTTGGTGGAAGCCGGAAAAACGTTCCAGAAACCGTTGATCCCCGCAAATACAGAACCTTGCTGGCATCCTTCCAGGATGCAATACAACGGGAATCTCAACCGGGAGTATCGTCCGACGTGGTGGACTCAACCCCCGGCTAATGGCTGGAATCCCTCCGTGATGAACACAGTGCGAACCGCAATCTCTAGCTCAAACGAGCGTCCCACTCCAAAACTCCCGATGAACCGAAACATCGTCCGTTAAAAGCGGGCTGGATGTGGAGATACTTATCGGGGACGTTCCATGACTCCGGACGAAAACCAGCGACATAGTCTTTTCTTACGCGCCTTCACCGCGCACGAGCCGGCCATTCGTGCTTTTGTGCGGCGGTTGGTTCCCTCGCGGGCGGATGCGGATGATGTGATGCAGGAGGTGTCGGTGGTGTTGTGGGAGAAGTTCGGAGCGTTTCGCGAGGGAGCGGATTTCAAAGCCTGGGCGTTCGGGATCGCGCGGTTGGAAGTGCTTGCCTGGGTGCGTGACAAGGGGCGCGATCGTTTGGTGCTGGATGCTGAAGTCGTCGCCAGAATCGCCGAAGAGACCGCCGCCGATGAGCCGCGATTGGAACGTCAGCGCGACGCGCTCGAAGCGTGCTTGCAGAAGGTGGCTCCGGAGCAGCGGGAGTTGCTCATGCAGGCGTATCAGCCGGACTCGCGGACCCGCGGATTCAGGATGTGGCGCGCGGCAGTGGCCGGACGGTGCCGGGCTTTTATCAGTGGCTGCATCGCATGCGGAAGATGTTGTTGGACTGCGTTCTCCGCACACTGGCTCAGCAGGCCGCATCATGAACATGGAACTCGAAATTCTCTGCCAGCGTTCTCTCGATGGCACGCTCACCGCCGAGGAGATGGCCCGGCTCAATGCTCGGCTGCGGACTGATGCCGAGGCGCGGCGCGAGTTTGCGGAGCTGTTGAATCTCGACTCCGCGCTCGCGGCGGCGGCGGGTTGGATGCCGGAAATCCATATCAATGAGTCTGGAAAAGGGGGGCTCTAGCGGCGTAACAATCCTCGCAGCGTCTCCAGCGCGTGCGCAACGATCTGGCCTTGGTCGGCGATGCTTTGAATCACTTCGTCGGGCGAGCGGGTGTCGATCTTCACGATGGCATTTGGGTTCACGGCTTTGAGGTCGAAGACGGTGGCGTCGATGGCGTCGGCTTTGGACTGGGATTCGCGGGCGGCTTTCTCTTGTTCTCCGATCTTCGTTTCGAGGGCTTCGATCTTCTTGTCCTTGGGATTGGCGGCCTTGAGGGCTTTCAGCTTCTCCTTGAGGGAAACGACTTCGGCTTTCAGACGCGCCGCCTCATCCGTGTGCGGCTGCATGTCTTCGCGGGCCTGCTTGCGGCGGGCGGCGAAGTCCACGGTCCAGGAGTAGCGGCTTTCGGTGGCGGGGGTGCCGCGGGCGGAGAGCAGGCGGGCGTAGCTGGGGAATTCCCCCGTGCTGTTCTCGTCTTCCGTCCATGGCTCGGTGAGCACGGCGGGCAAGTCGGCGTCGTCCAGCACTTCGCCGTTTTTGCCAAAGCCGAAATGCGCCAGCGTCATCGGCGACTTCTTGCCGACCTTCACATGCGTGAGATCGTAATACGAAATCTTGCTGGTCTTCTTGCCTTTGGTGAAGAACAGCAGGTTGGTCTTCACCGCCGCGCCCGCGCCGACGAAGACGCCGCCGGGCAGGCTGATGATGGCCCACAGGTCGCACTCATCCACCAGCTTGCGCTTGGTCTCCACGAAGGCCGCCTCGTCCTTGCGGAAGAGGAAGCCGTCGTCGAGGACGATGGCGCAGCGGCCCTCGGGCGCGAGTTCGCCGAGGATATCCTGCACGAAGAGGACTTGCGTGCTGCTGGTGGCGTAGGCGTAGTTCTTCTGTGCGTCTTTGCCCTCTTTGCCGCCGAAGGGCGGGTTGGTGAGGATCACGTCGAAAGTTTTTGGAGCCTTGTCGAACAGTGCGCCGTAGGTGGCCCGCTTCGTCAGCGTGTTCCCGTGCCAGAGGTTTGGCTGGTCGATGCCGTGCAGCACGAGATTGGCGAGCGCGATGGGGAACACGAGGTTCTCCTTCTCGCGGCCAAAGAACGTGTTGTGCTTCAGCGTGTCGATGTCCGTGCTGGCGGGCGCGTTGCCGAGGTTGCGGGCGATGTGCTCGTAGGCCACGGCCAGAAAGCCGCCGGTGCCGCAGCACGGGTCGTAAATCGTATCTCCCAGCTTTGGTCCGAGCGTGTGGACCATGGCGCGGATCACCTCGCGCGGCGTGAAGAACTGGCCGCCGTCCGAGTTCTTCTCGCCCATTTTCAAGAGCAGGTCTTCATACACCTGGGAGAGGGTGAAGAAGTGCGTGTCGTCTACATGGTCGATGCTGATCTCATCCACTTTGTCGAGGACGTCGCGGAGGTTGGTCTCGCTGTCCACGCGCACGCGCTCGACGGCGGTCATGATGCGGCCAATGACGCGCTGCTTGCGACTGGCGGTGGGGTTGGGCAGCTTGGTCTTCGGGTCAATGTCGAGAGCGTGCAGATGCGGCAGCAGCTCGGTGTTGATGAAGTCGAAAAGTTTGCCGTCCCCTTTCGCGAAAAGTTCCTGCCGCTTCCAGCCGACCGGTTTTCCTTCGTCCGTCCGAGGATGCCTCGGGGCGTCCTTGAACGGCGCGGCCCAATCCTGCCAGCGGAACGGGCTGGCCAGCGCGGGCGTGAAGGACTCGCCCACCGCCGCAGCGGCCTCGCGGTCCCGTTTTTGTTGCGCGTCGAGGATGCGCAGAAAGAGAATCCACGTCAGCTCCGGCACATATTGCAACGCGCTCGCGCAGTTCGAGCGGCGCAGGATGTCGCAGATGGATTTGACGAACGCAGACAGCGACCGTGTTCCCGCGATGGTCATCGGCGACTTTTGTTTTGATTGCTTCGTGGCGCGGGGCATGGAGCTTAACTTTCTTGACACGAACGGATTCCAGGAGAGCCTGAAAACTCTCGATTTCCTGCGGTTTACGCCGAAGGCGTTGAACAAATCAGCCCAGGGTAACGCCCTGGGTAGGGATGGCCACAAACCAACCAAGCCCTGAAAGGGCGAAACAGCGCTTCAATCCCAAACATATCGCTCATCAAATTCGACTCCATGCCGTTGGAACAACACCCGAAGCTCGTCTTGAAACGTCATCTTGCGATGATGATCTTCCTGATTCTCGATGTATCGGCGCACCTCGTCGACGTTGGACTGGCTCACGGAAAAGCCCGCGTAACCAGCTTGCCAGTAGAAATCGGCGATATGCGGCCCGTCCGCCTTCATCCATTTCGAGCTGCCTTTCTTCACCTCCTCGACAATCTTCTTGAGCGCATGATTCTTCGAGAGCGAGAACAAAGCATGCACATGATCTTCGACGCCGCCGATCACCAGCGCCGGACTTTCCCATTCCTTGAAGATGCCCGCCTGATAGGCGAACAGGCCATCGCGGTGGTTTTTGGGAATCCACGGGTGCCGGTTCTTTGTGCTGTACACGAGATGAATCAGATTCTTCACGAGCGATTGGGACATGACGGTGGCTCCCGGTGTGTGTCGCCCTTTCAGGGCTTCGATCGCTGGGTGTCTCAATTCCCCAGGGCGTTGCCCTGGGCTGATTTGTTTGACGCCTTCGGCGTAGGCGGCCAGCAAGTCGTTCGTCGCATCTGGAATTCGTGAGTTTCAGTAACTTTCAAAGACTTGAGCGAGGAGCTTCTGCGGCAGCAGTTTAAGTTCTTCGATCTGTTTTTGAATTGCGGCCCGCATCGGCTTCATCTGCGCGAGCGCCTGCGATGTCTTCACTTGCGTGTTGAAGTCGGGAAGCTCGATCCCGCCCTCAGCGAGACGGTTGAAGAGCATTCGCTCCCGCACGGCACCGCGGGCCAACGATTGAATGCAACGCTCGCCTAACAGCCCGTCGAAGAATGAGTGTTTATTGAGCGAGTTGTAATTCCACGTGAAGCTGTGAGCGGTCGGTGACGGTTTGGCGTAGAAACGGTGGGACTTGTCTTCGCAGGCCAAGGATGGTTTGGAACAGCGACAGGGCA
>JACRIH010000386.1 GCA_016235885.1 Planctomycetales bacterium
CGAGAGTCGAGAGTTGAGAGACGAGAGTCGAGAAGATCGGAGATCAGGCGGAGATTGTTTCTCTCGACTCTGGACTCTCAACTCTCGACTGCCAACAACGAGGGGGAGAACATGAACAACCAATGGAACTCCGGATTCAACAACCGGAAGATCAAAGAAGAAATCTGTGAGATCGGTCGGCGCGTGTACAACAAGGGGTTCGCCGCGGCGAACGATGGCAACATTTCGTATCGCGTTGGCGAGAACGAAGTGCTGTGCAGCCCAACGTACATCTGCAAGGGCTTCATGACGCCGGACGACATTTGCATGGTCGATCTCGACGGCAAACAACTCGCGGGGACAAAAAAACGGACCAGCGAGATTCTGCTGCACCTGTCGATCATGCGAGCCAAACCCGAGGTCAATGCGGTGGTTCACTGTCACCCGCCGCACGCCACGGCGTTCGCGGTGGCTCACGAACCGATTCCACAATGCGTCCTGCCCGAGGTCGAAGTGTTCCTCGGCGAAATCCCGTTCGCCCCGTATGAAACGCCGGGCGGGCAGAAGTTCGCAGACACAGTCCTGCCGTTCCTCAAGCCGGGGACGACCGCGATCATCCTGTCGAACCACGGCACGGTCAGTTTTGGCGACACGCTCGAACACGCGTACTGGAAGACCGAGATCGTAGATGCGTACTGCCGCATCCTGATCCTCGCGAAGCAAATCGGCGGCGTGACGTACCTCAACGAACAAAAGTCCCGCGAACTGCTCGATCTGAAAAAGCGATTGGGGTTCGATGACCCACGTTTTCACGAGGACAACTGTGACTTGTGCGGCAACACGGCATTTCGTGACGGATACAAGGAGTCGCTTCCAGAACCGTCCGCCTTCGAGGCCCCACCGTCGTACCCTGCGTACCTGCAACCAGCCGGGACCGCGACCAAGCCGGCCGCGACCGCCGACAGTCAAATCGAATCGCTCGTGAAGATGATCACCGATCAAGTCATGTCGGCGATGAAGGCGTAACACCGTAGGGTGGGACCAGCTCGCGAAGCGAGCGCCGGCCCACCATTTCGGAATGCTTATGTACCAAGTCCCAATGGTGGGTCGGCGCTTCGCTGGTCCCACCCTACGAGGTGAATCATGAAAGTCAGCATCATCGGCGGTGGCGGTCTGGTGGGATCGTGTGCCGGGTTCGCGTTACAAACGGGCAAGATCGTCCGTGAGATCGCGCTCGTGGATTTGAATCAGGAACTCGTCGAAGGGCAGGCACTCGACCTGCTCCACGGGGCGAGTCTGCTGTCCGACCAAGTCATCACAGCAGGTGGGACCGAATCGGTCGCGGGGAGTGACGTGGTCGTCATCACCGCCGGTCTGCGTCGCAAGCCGGATGAAAGCCGGCTCGACCTCATTAGCCGCAACGTGACCCTGTTCCGCGGAATTCTCGCCGACGTGAAGAAAGTCGGGCTGAAGAAAGACGCGATCGTGTTCGTCGTCTCCAACCCCGTGGACGTCCTGACGTATCTTGCCGTGAAGGAATTGTCCCTGCCGCCATCACAAGTGATCGGCCTCGGCACGGTGCTGGATACGACTCGGCTGCGAAGTCTGCTCGCCCAGCGGCTCGCGGTTCCGCCGACTCAGGTCGGCGTGACGATTTTTGGTGAGCACGGTGACAGCATGGTACCAATCTGGTCGAACGCCCAGATTGCCGGTTTGCCGCTCGATAAGTATCCGAGCGTCACACCGTCGCTGATCGCCGAAGTCGAAAAACGGACGCGCGGCAGCGGAGCCGAAGTCATCAAGAAGAAAGGGGGCGCCGGGTTCGCCGTCGGAGTGTCGATCGCCGATGTCGTTCACTGCATCGCCCTCGATCAACGCCGCATCTTGCCTGTGTCGAGTCTGATCAACGGCCCGTACGGCATCCGCGACGTCTGCCTGAGCATCCCCACCATCGTCGGCCGCGCCGGAGTCCTCGGCACCGTCGAAGTCGATCTTTGGCCAAAGGAAAAGCTCGCCCTCCAAGCCTCTGCTCGTGTGTTGCGGGAGACAATCGACAAAGTGCTGAAATAGACCGCAACTGCTTGCCTTGCTGGGAACGTCACGTCCGGCATAACATTGGTGCAACAAAGGAGACGCGATCATGATCAAGCAATTGCGAAAAGTGGGCAACAGCCGCGCGCTGTTGTTGGACAAAGCAATCTTGGAACTATTGGGTTTGAGCGACGATGGTCAGGTGCAACTGGTGGTGAACGAAGGGTCACTTATCGTCACCCCCGTTCAACCGGCGCACGTTGACAAGGACAAGTTCCAAGCCTGCATGGAGCGTGTGATGAAGCGACGCAAGCCACTGTTGAGACGACTGGCCAAATGACCGGAGAACCGCGATTTCTTGAAGTTGACGAACTGTTGGCGATCCATCGGCAGGCCATCATCGAGCACGGTGGCACTTTCGAGCTTCGCGACCGAGGATTGCTCGAATCGGCGGCTGCCATGCCGCAGGCAAAATTTGGCGGACAGTTCCTTCACGACGGCTTGCCGGCGATGGCCGGAGCGTACCTGTTTCACCTTTGCAAGAATCACCCATTCGTCGACGGAAACAAACGCGTGGCCGTGGCCGCGACAGAAATCTTCATCGAGTTGAACAACCGTGTCCTGGCGGCCACAAACTCAGAACTCGAAACTCTGACAATGGGTGTCGCAGACAACTCGATCTCGAAGAAACAGGCCATCGAGTTCCTTCAACACCACATTCAAACCGTTTCAACTGTCTCGCCTCAGAAGTCCGTGAGTAGTCGCAGGCGACGAAAACCAGGCAGTTGATAGTCAACATGCAAAAATCCCTAGACCGCAAACTGGCAGCAATTCACGCCGACCCGTCCGGCTGCAAGGAATTCATCCTGGCCGACGCGAAGGATGCCGACATGGCGTTTGGCATCGGGTCGCCTGGACGGTCTCCCGAGCGGCATGATGGCGAGGTCCGGTTTCGGACTCTCGACGAATACCGCGAGCAGATGCGGTCGATCGTGCGGTCGAAACTTGTCGACATCATGCTCATGTCGGCCAGCTCGAACGAAGTGCTGGCGATGCAGGAGCGGTTGTTTGACAAGTCGCCGGTGACTCCCGCGGCGCGGGCGAATGACACCACCGACATTCATATCTTGCGAGGCGGTCGGATTCACGAAGCCGCGTCGCATCCGTTTCGAACCGCATCGCTCGATCACATCCAGTGCGGGCATCTCGACTGCGCCGAGGATGAACGGCAGCGTGGAGCAAACCTGGGGCTGTATTCGATCACGTTCAACAACGACACGGATCTCGACCGGATCGCACTCGAACAGTTCAAGCTGTTCCGGGAAGAGGCCGAACGGAAGGGATTTCGGTACTTCCTTGAAGTGTTCGATCCGAACCGACCGCAGGCTGTCGCGCCGGACAAAGTCGGACACTTCGTGAACGACGCCATCGCTCGCGCACTCGCCGGAGTGGCTCAGGCCGGCCGGCCACTGTTCCTGAAGATCGTCTACCACGGTCCGCAGGCGATGGAGGAATTGGTCCGCTACGACCCGCAACTGGTCGTGGGGATCCTCGGAGGTTCGGCCGGAACCACGCGCGACGCCTTCCAGCTTCTCCATGACGCGAAGAAATACGGTGCCCGAGTCGCGCTGTTCGGTCGCAAGATCAACAACTCCGAATGCCAGTTGGCATTCGTGCATTTTCTGCGTCTGATTGCCGACGGACATCTGGAACCGGAGGAATCTGTTCGAGCCTACCACGCCGTACTGCAACGCCTCGGCATTCCGCCGCATCGCTCACTCGACGACGATTCAAAACTCGGAGCCGGCGCGATGAACTACAGTGGGAGCGGCACCACGATCAGTATTCCCGCTCCGATGCCGCGGCCGGTTGTCGCGGCACCATCGAAGGCTGCGGAGCCGCAGGGGAATCGACCAGATTTCGGAAAAATGTCGAAGGATGAGCGTCTCGCCTATCACACTGCCAGGCTCAACCGAATGTTCGGGTAGCCCGGCGTACCAACACTAACCCGATGCGTAAGCGAGGGCGGACAGCAACGTCCCTCGCTTACGCGTCGGGTTGGTATGCGAGCATGAGTCTTGCTACGGGACGCACCGCCGTTCGAGTTCGAGCAGCTTCCCCCGCATCTCCTCGCCGCCAAGCTCCGGGTACAGCAGCTTAGTCACGCCGATTAACTTGCGGCACTCGTCGAGGCGGCCCAATTCCACGGCGAGCAACGCCACCTGATAGCGCGCGTGAAACCATTCGGCACTGCCGGCGGTGAGCGCACCTTCCAGCTTTCGCCACGTCATTTGAGCCTTCTCACGACACTCCGGGCGATCGCAGGCTGATACAATTTCAGCCAGCCGTTGGAGCAGCGCGGGATCGCGAGCGGACTGCGCCGCGAGCGTGTCGTGTCGTTCGATCGCCTTGCGGAACTGTCCCGTGTCGAGGTACGCCTGCACGAGGCACAGATCGAGGCGCCGCTGTTCCGGTGCGGCGAGTTGCTCGCGGTGACGAGCCAGATTCTCGACCGCTTGCAAGCGGAGTTCGTCCAGATCTCGCTTCGTGGCGGATCGCAAATCCTTCGGGACCGCGAACAATCCTTCGACGATCCGCAGCAGATCCTTCGGATTCGTCGTCGTGAGCGATGTCAACAGATCGCGTGCCTGCGTGGCGCGACCCTGACCAGCGAGTGACACAATTCGCAGTGGCAGAGCCGAAGCACGGCGCGAGGACTTGGTCGGCAACTCTACTTCGTCGCCGTCACTGTTCATCGCCAATTCCAACCAGCGGTCAGCTTCAACGAACTCGGGCGGCTGTTTCGTCAGCAGAATGGCTGCCAGTCGGACCGCGACTTCCGATTGCGAATCATCGAGCCGTTTGGGCCACTTTGTATCCGGAGCCAGAACCTGCCGGAGTTCGGTCACGGCGGCGAACTCCCAATCGGCCGTGGGCTGGTTCAGTTCGCGGAGCCGATGCAGGATTCGTTCATGGCAGCGACCGATCGCAATCAGCGCCGCCGGCCCGCGCGCGTGGTCGCGGTCTACGAGGCGATACAGTTCGAGCGCCGCGGTCCATTGTCCGCGCTGTTCCTCGAACTGCGCCTGCATCCACGACGCCTCGGCCGCTGTCGCGTGGTTCGCAAATCGCCGCCGATGCTCCTCCAGCGCCGCGGTGTACGCCAGCCGTCGTACTTGCGTGGACCTCTCTTCAAACAGCTTGCCGAGCGCGAACGCTTGCAGAAGGTGCGCTTCCGCAGCACGCGGGTTGTTCTCGAACCGATCGGCCAGTTCCTTGAAACTCGTAGCGGCGTCGGTCCAGTTCTTGATCTGAAGCTGGACTGACCCTCGCGTGAACGCCAGATCAAAGGCGACCTCTGGTTTCGATTCGCGGTTCGCGAGCGCGGCCGCTTCGCCGTACTTTGCGATCGCGTCCACCGGGCGCTTGTCGTGGAAGGCCGCTTGCGCGACACGCACCAGCGCCGCCACTTTTGAACCGTACGCCTGAGTGTCTTGAGCCTGCTGCATCACGAGCCGGCATCGCGCGGCCCAGTACCCGCCGACATCGCGTTCGACTTGTTCGACAAGCTGTTCCAATCGCTGCTTCCAAATCGCCACTTCGGCATCCGCCCGTTCACGACCGGCGGTTTCGAAGCGGGCGCTCCACATCTGCGTTTGCAGGTAGGCGAGTTCGCCAGGCAACGGCTGACGAGTCCGCAAGTGCGTCGTGAGGGCTTGCTGTGCATCATCGGTTCGTTTCAACGCCAGCAACACGCGAGTTCGCTCGGCAACTAGACGGTCGATCACCACCGGTGGCGGCTCGCGCTTCTGCAAAGTGTCGAGCACCACCAACGCTTGCTCATAGTTATCGCCCAACCTATGGCACTGCGCCAACAGAACACGACAATTCCAAGTCAGCGCGTCGTCGTCCTGTAATCCCGCGAATGGTCCGAGCAGTTCCTCGACTTCGATCAGGATCAACACGCGATTGGGCGAGTCTGCTGGAAGGGACTGTGCGCGATCGAACAGACTGCTGGCCAGCCGGAAGTGGACAGTTTGCCACAGCCATCGCAATTCATGTGGCCGCAGTTCGCCCAACGGATTGCGGAATCTCTCCACGCATTTGCGTTCCAGATCTCGCAGCTTTGTGATTGCCTGTTCGAGCGTGGTCAATGCCTGCTCCCGCGTCGAACGATCTTCGGGGACGAGTTCGCTCTGCCATCGCAGCCACTCTCCTTGTGCGGCCAGCACGAACGCGGACTCGGCTTCGATCAGTATCCGACGCGGGTTGTCTAGCATCACGGCAAACAAGTCGGCCAGAACTTCGTGAGCCTTTTGCCACAACTCAACCTGCTCGTCGCCAGATGAATGCTGAGCGTGTTCGACCAGCGTCCGGGACAACTCAAGCGTGAAGTCCACTCGTTGCTCGGTCGAGAGTTTCTCTGGCGTGGCCAACCGACGCAGACTGTAGTTCTCGGCGAGGCTGAACAACTTCCGGGACCGCAGGCCGTCGAAAAAGCGGCGAGTCGCATCGTCCTCGGCAGTGGCGATGTTTCCCGCAAGCAGGCAACCGAGCAACAGCATCGGTGCCAGACGCACAACCGGACCAGCTCTTCGTGGGAGACTTCGGCTTGCCATCATACGGGCATTCTCACGACTACCTTGGCCTCCGGCAAGACTGTACAATCGTGCCCGTTCGTCGTGGTGGGCGGCCTGCCTGCCACATCTTTGATTGCAGGAATTGGCGAGTCGCCGGTTCCTACGTTAAGTCAGGACTCGCATGCCGTTATCGTTGCCGATTGTTGAACCCTCCCTCCCTCCGAATCCGACGGATGGTCCCACCAAGGGGACGTATGCGTTTATCAGCCTCGGCTGCCCGAAGAATCTGATCGACAGCGAGCGGATGCTCGGGTCGTTGTCGCTCGACGGGTACGCACTGGTCCCCGATCCGGACGGAGCCGACTTTGTGATCGTCAACACGTGCGGGTTCATCGAGAGTTCGCGGCAAGAATCCAAGACGGTCATCCGCGAGATGCTTGAACTGAAGCAGCAGGGGAAGACTCGCGGCGTGATCGTTGCGGGGTGCCTCGCCGAACGGTTGGGATCGGGACTGGTCGAGGAGATTCCCGACATCGATCACGTCGTGGGCGTGTTTGGGCGCGAAGAGATTACGCGAGTGGCGGACAAACTGATGGGTGGTGCCCGCGAGCAGGAACTCGTCTTCCGTCCGGCTCCGATCCGGGCACTCGACGACCGTGCCCGGCTGCGTATCACCCCGCGACATTATGCGTACATGAAAATCTCGGAAGGTTGCGATCGCACGTGTACGTTTTGCGCGATCCCCAAGATGCGCGGCAAGCACGCCACCAAGCCGATGGAATTGGTGATCGCCGAAGCTCAAGAACTGGCCGCCGACGGAGTCCGCGAGCTGATCGTGGTGGCTCAGGACACGACTTATTACGGAATGGATTTGTACGGCGAGGTGCGGCTGACCCAACTTTTGAAAGAGTTGGAGCAGGTCGACGGCATCGACTGGATTCGATTGCTGTATTTGTACCCGGTCAATTTCACCGACGACTTGGTCGAGAAGATCGCGACCTCGTCGAAGATCATTCCGTACCTCGACATGCCGCTGCAGCACATCAATGACAGTGTGCTCAAACGCATGCAGCGGCGAGTCAACCGGGCGAAGACGGTGGAACTGGTCGAAAAGCTGCGGTGCGACATCCCGAACCTTGTCCTTCGCACGACGTTCATTACCGGGTTTCCCGGCGAGACCGACGAGCAGTTCACCGAACTCAGAGACTACGTCGAGGAGACGCGGTTTGAACGGATGGGAGTGTTCACGTATTCGTTCGAGCCGGGTACTCCCGCGACGAAGCTCGATGGACATCTGCCGGAAGAAGTCAAACTGGAGCGGCACAACGAATTGATGGCCGTCCAGCAGCAAGTCGCCTTCGAGTTTGGCGACTCGCTGGTCGGGTACGAACTCGACGTGCTGATCGACCGCAAAGTGGATGACGACACGTGGGTTGGCAGAAGTTTCGCTGACGCTCCAGAAATCGACGGCTGTGTGTACGTGAAGGGATCGGACATCGAGGTCGGTCAGTTCGTGCCGGTCGAGATCGAGGCGCGACAGGACTACGATCTGGTCGGAACAAAGGGTTGATGATTCTTCGAGAGGACTGTGAGGCGTCGTTTAACCCGGAGCCAACGGCGACGGGGTGCATCACCCTGCAAACGCCGTCGCCGTTGGCTCCGGGTTGAACAATCATGTCAGCGACTCAGCAGACATCCACGGAGATGCCGGAACCGAGGCGATCCAACGCGCCGCTCACTCTGGGGTCCGCATTGAATCTCCCCAACCTGATCACGCTCAGCCGGCTGGTGTTGTCCCTCGTGCTGTTCACGATGATGAGTCTGACTGATTGGTGGCTGGCTTCGGCGATCTTGTTCGTCGTCGCGGCGTCGACGGATTTTCTGGACGGCTACATCGCGAGGAAATACGGCTTGGTCACGGTGCTCGGCCGGATCATGGACCCGTTCGTGGACAAGGTCATCGTCTGCGGTGCGTTTGTGTTTCTACTGCCGCTTCCCGCATCGGGCGTGACGGCTTGGATGGCGATTCTCGTGATCGGCCGCGAGATGCTTGTCACCAGTCTCCGCAGTTTCCTCGAACAAATGGGCAAGGATTTTTCCGCGAGTTGGAGTGGGAAGGTCAAGATGGGCCTGCAATGCGTGGCGGTGACCGCAAGCCTGTTGTCGATGAGTCCGACCGTGCGCGATCATCAGACGCTGAATGCGATTGTCGGCCTGCGCAACATTCTGTTGTGGTCCGCCGTCGCGGCGACCGTGTACAGCGGCTTCATCTACGTGCAGCGGGCAGTGGTGCTAGTCCGCGAGGCATCCCGATCCGAGTGAAGCGGTCACCGCGCCAGAATCACCAGCAAGGCGACCAACCCGCCGACCAGCAAGGCCGGAGCGGTCCGCTTCACGATTTGCAGCGGCGGCACATCCGTCAGCGTGGACGTGAAGATCACGACCGCCGCCACCGGCGACATTGTCCGGCCGAACGTGGCACCGATGGCTCCGAGCACACCCAGGTCGATCGCCGCCGGAAGGTTGCTCGCGCTCAAGTCTGGGAGGACCGCCTTCGAGAACGCGACACTGGGCGCGGTTCCCGATCCACACACGACGGCGAGCAGCCACGGGAAAAACTCCGCAGCCGTTTTTCCCAACGGCCCGCTGCCTTGGATCAACGAGACCAATTCCTTGATCAACCCGACCGCTTTCATCCCTTCGATGAAACTCGTGGCAACGATAATCAGCGAAATGACGTGGACGTATCCATAGCCCAGCCCCTCGAAGAACGACTTCGTCTGTGCCGAGGCGTTCGCACGGGAGACGAGCATCGCAACGATCGTTGAAATGACCATCGCGTGCGGCACGGGAAGACCATCGGGATAAAGTTGGATCAACCACGGAAACAGTCCCAGTTGCGGCTGTGTCACGAACAGCATGAGGATTGGGAGCGGCGGCAGCAGGGCTTTCGAGAAGTCGATGGGGCGGTCCTCGCTGGCCACCGGTTCTGACTGGACGCCCAAGTCGCTGCCCGGCGACCGACGATTCAGTATCCAAAACGTGATGGTCGCGGCGATGAAACCCAACAGTTCGGGTACGGCAACGGACGCGAGTACCGCTTCCGTTTTTCCACCATTCTCGGCTGTACTGCTGACGATGGCGACGATGTCGGCTTCCCCCGGATTGAAAAGATTGCCTCCTCCAGAACAACCCAGTACGAGCGTGGCCGCCGCGACAAACGGATGGTATCCCGCCGCCTGCATCAGCGGGACGAGGATTGGTCCCACCGCGGCGGCAACGGCGGTTTGACTGGTGATCGCCATGTTTGTGACAAATCCCACCGCGCACCCACCGGGGATCAGCAGCCAGCGAACTCGCGCTAGAGGAGCGATCAGCAGTCGCACCATCTCGCGGTCGGCTCCAATGAGTTTGAGAACAAACGAGTAGCCCATTGCCGAACAAATCGGTCCGACAATGTCCCCGTTGCCCATCGTCGAGCGAAACGCGTCGAGCACGACCCACGGTTGTTTCGCGAGCGACGCCAGCGCCAAGCCTGCGGCGAACAACACCAGCCGCACATCCCAACTTTTCACCAGCCCGAATACGGCGAACGCGAAGATCAGGACGATGGCGGCGTTGGTGAGCATGGGTCAGAGGTGAGAGGTGGATGGTGGATGGAAACGAACCAGCCCGGAGGGCTGAGAGACATTAGCCGGAGTTTGCCGCGCTGCGGCTACCACCGGAGTTCCTGATTCCGGGTGCCGGTTCGGCTTGTCGATTCACTGTAGCCAGCAGGCTGTGCAGCAATCTGATGTCTCGCGATTCGAGAGGCACGCGACTGAGGACGCGGCGAAAGCGGGCGATGTAATTGTCCATCGTCGTCGCAGGGCGAGTGCCGAGTTGCTCCAGCGTCTGTCCGAGGTGGGCATAAAACTGCTCGAACTCCGAATGACTGGCCAACTGCCACGGGTACGTTTCTTCATCGTGTACCAACGACGCCTGAAACAATTCGTAAACGTAGATCATTACCGCCTGCGCCAGATTGAGCGACGGCACGTCGGTCGCGGCCGGTACAGTGGATTGAATCGAGCACAACGACGCTTCGGCATTCGTCAGTCCGGACGATTCGCGGCCAAACACGATCGCCGCGGGATGCGAGACAGATTTCGCGAGCAGGTCCGGAGCCAGTTGGCGAGGTGTGAGAAATGGAGCGTTTTGGCAGCGGATGCGATTGGTCGTCGCCACCGAGAATGTCGTGTCGGACAGGGCCTGTTCGAGAGTCGGGACGATTCGGGCAGCGGCCAGCACGTTGGTCGCGTTGTGTGCCAACGCGACGGCATGATCGGACCGTGGGTCGCAAATGGGAGCGACGAGGACGAGTTCCGACAAGCCCATCGTCTTGAGTGCCCGCGCGACGGCCCCCACGTTTCCCGGCGATTCCGGCTGCACGAGCACGATGCGGATGTTGTCAGCGGACCGGATCACGCTCGCGCCTCCAGTCATTTCATTCCGCAGTGATGATGGCTCGGACGGCGTCGCACGCGGCCGTGATTTCCTCGGACGTGGTGAACGGACCGACACTGAATCGCACTGTCCCACCGGAAGTGAATGTGCCGAGAGCACGATGCGCCCCCGGAGCGCAATGCAGTCCGGCTCGCGTTTGGATGCGCCAACCCTGTTCGAGGATTGTCGCCAGTTCCTGCGGATCGTATCCATCCGCCGTGATGCTGACGACACCGACGCGGTCTGTTGACGATCCGGGACCATGCACGCGCACGCCGGGGATGGCGGCCAGACCATCGAGAAGCTGCCGCGTCAGCCCGCGTTCATGTTCCGCAATCGAAGCGACAGTGCGTTCGTGCAGAAACACCAGCGCGGCTTCGAGTCCCAGTAGACCGGGCACGTTGAGGTTGCCCGCTTCAAATTTGTCGGGCAACCATCCTGGTTGCCGATCATCATCGCTTTGCGTTCCCGTCCCGCCCTGCCTGAAGCTGCGTACGCGATCCTCGATTCCGGTTCGCAGATATAGAAGGCCGGTCCCTAGCGGTCCGAGCAGTCCCTTGTGGCCGGAACAAGCCAGCAAATCGGCGGGCAGTTCGTGGAGGTCAATCGGAATGTGCCCTGCAGTTTGAGCGGCATCGACGAGGAACGGGGCACCCGCATCATGGGCGATCCGGGCGACATCGGCCAGGGGTTGAATAACACCAGTGACGTTCGACGCGTGAATCAGCGCGACGAGTTTCGTGTTCGGACGCAAGGCACGACGTACATCGTCCGGATTGACGCGGCCAGAGTTGTCGCCGGCGACGTGGGTCAATTCGACGCCGTATCGAACGTGCAGTTCACGCAACGGACGCAGGACCGAGTTGTGTTCGAGAACCGACGTGACGACGTGATCGCCAGCATTCAACATTCCGTGCAGAGCGATGTTCAATCCATCGGTGCCATTGAAAGTGAACACGATTCGATCGGCACTCTCGGCGCCGAGCAAGTTGGCAGCCCGTTGGCGGCATTTTGCGATGCG
>JACRIH010000377.1 GCA_016235885.1 Planctomycetales bacterium
ACTCGTGGCGTTCATTCGCGAGCATAGGTCACAGGAGATGTAGTCAACATGGAGCGAACAATGTTGATCGTTGCAGTCGTTCTGAGTGCTGTCGGCCTTACCGCGAACACCTGTGGTCAGGAGTCTCAGAACGGCGACGAACTCAAGAAGAAGTACCCGTTGCTTGCCCGGCTGGACATGCCGAAGGACTCACTCCCGCCAGGCTGCTCAAAACCAGACCTCCAGCCCGACGACTTCCCTGTCAAGGGGCTGCGCCAATCCGCGATCACCACGGACGCGCGCGCTATCGCAGCCCTGGACAAGGTGGTGAGGGTCGAAGCCGAGAACACCCAAGCGGTGTACTTCGCCGTTTACAAAGAAGCGGGCGAACTCGGCGTCATCGGCTGGGCCTTCGCCACTGAGGAAGTGGCCAAGGACGCGCACCAGAACGTGACCAAGAGGGGCCGCGCTTTCAAGATTTGGCGGCAGGGCAAGTATCTGATCACGCTCTGGCGAGATACGGGGACGACGGATCGATGCATGCAGCAAATGGCCGAGAACATCGAAGCCATCGTTCGGCGTAGCGACGCCGACGATCGTTGACACGGCGACAACGGATAGCCGCGCGTCTCGAAGGCCCAAATTCAGAACATGGCTTCCGATTGCGCCCGATGGGTCAGCGAGGCTAAATGGGCCTTGTCCAAAACTCGCGTAGGGCATCCTGTGAATCAATCTTCATTGCTTTGCTGTACCGTAGCGAGGATGTTCCCTTGAAGAAGCGGCGGCCAAGTACGAGTATCCGAGCGCGACGAACAGGTGACGAACACGGTTTGTGTTTTGAGGCAACGCAATCCCGAAATGACCTGGGTCACTTTCGAGCGACGGTTCCGGGGCTTCAGGTTGCAAGTGCTTGAACAATCGCGATTAGCGACTTTTTCCAGTTGCCAAACGAGCCCGAAAAAAGTTCAATAGACGTCCTGTCACCCCGACTTGATGGGACAAAAAGCCCTTCGGCGAGCACGTCGAAGGGCTTTCTATTTGCAAAAGACAAGAGTTGCGTCGTCGAGTCGGCAGTTCAAAAAGACGATTTCGAGGATCCGACGTTTTGTCGAGTAGTCGGCGGATGTCGGAGTCAATTTCTCGGTTGATCCGCATGTCGACGAGTCGGTCCAACTGGTTGACCGCGAGAGTCATTTGCCGTTGGATCTCGGCACGCCCACTACCTGGTAGTAGCGATGCTTGCTCACATTCCTTTGAAGTCGGTATGACGAAAGGTCGCAGGTCATCGAGCCGCATGTTCGTTGACGCGTTGCGCATTCACGAGCCTCGACTGAAGGTGCGATGAGTTGTGCCGAATCGAATGGTGCAGACTGAATACGGGGTAGCCACATGAGATTCATGTTCTGTTTGGCGATCATCCTGTTGCAGACCAGTTTGGGGTGTGGGACTTTTCTCGCGAGAGCGGACGAGCCCGCCAGGACCGGAGCGGAATCCCGGCCTGTTGTTGCCGCGAACGATTCGTTGGCGAAAGCGCTGACTCGGCTCATTGACGAGCGGATTTTGGCTCGGATTGAATCGGCGAAGATGCCTGTGTCACCGGCGGCGACCGACGCGGAGTTCCTGCGCCGCGTGTATCTCGACCTGCACGGCCTCGTGCCGACGAGCGAGCGTGTGCGATCATTTCTTGAAGATAAGGCGGCGGACAAACGAGCGAAGGTGATCGACGAGTTGCTGGCTGACTCGCGGTTCGCGGCGCATCTCGCAGACATCTGGGACGATTTCTTGATCCCGAACTCGGACAATCCGCGAGCCGAAAAACAGCGTTTGACCGAATGGCTGGAAGAGGCGTTTCAAACGAAGCCGTGGGATCGCATCGCGTTTGAATTGGTGACGGCTGCGGGGCAACGGGACAAGGACGCCGTGGTCACGTATCTGCTCAAAGGGCGCGAGACGCTGTCACCGGCCGAGATGACGGACCTCGTATCGCAGTACTTTCTCGGCGTGCGGATGAATTGTGCTCAGTGCCACGACCATCCGTTCACCAAATGGAAGCAGACCGATTACTGGGGCATGGCCGCGTTCTTCACGCAGATTCAATACACGGATCGGCGATTGCAGAAATCGGGCCTGATCCGCGATGACGCGGCGGTCGACGTGAGCAAGCTTGAACACGCGGACAAACTTCGCACGCGGAAGTTCTTGGGAGGCGAGGTACCGTCATCCAACACGGGTGTGCCGCATCGGCAAGCGTTCGCAAACTGGATGACGTCGGTGGAGAATCCGTACTTCGCTCGAGCAATGGTGAATCGGACGTGGGCGCAGTTGTTCGGCCGCGGGATTGTCGAACCGGTCGATGACATGCACGAAGACAACCCGGCAACGCATCCGGAACTGCTGGCCGAGTTGACTGAGCAGTTCGTCGCGTCTCGATTCGACCTTCGGAATCTCTGCAGAGCGATCTGCAACAGTGCCGCCTATCAGCGGACGAGCATCCCGTCACCCGGCAACGAACGGGACGCGATGTGGTTCAGCCGCATGGCCGTGAAGGTGCTCACTCCGGAACAGTTGTTCGATTCCCTGGCGATCGTCGTCCCGATTTCGGGCGAACGAAAGCAACCTGCACGTAATCAAAACCCGCGCGACGAGTTCGTGCGTTTCTTTCGCTCGGACGGCGACACAAATCCGACGGCGTACGACCGAGGCATTCCGCAGACTTTGCGAATGATGAACTCGTCGGAGCTGCTCTCGCCGCGGAATGAATCGGCGATCATGCGGCGCATCATCGAACCGGGAGCGTCCGCTTCCGCGGCGATCGAACGGCTCTATCTGCACGTCCTCGCACGCCGGCCGACCGACGACGAGCGGAGCATTCACGATGACTTCCTCGCACGGCACTCCGGTCCGCGCGAGCAAGCCTATTCCGAAATCTTCTGGGCCTTACTTAACAGCAGCGAGTTTTCGCTGAATCATTGAACGCGGCGTGGGGCACGTTTCCAACGTGCCTGCGATCCAATGGCACGTTGGAAACGTGCCCCACGATCGGGCCAAGACACCGGAGAACGACCATGTCCAACATATTCTCGCGACGCAGCTTTCTCACGACCGCGTCGGCCGGAGCCGCATTCGGTTCCTCATGGTTGCGCACGCTGGCCGCACATGCCGGCGCGAACGACGTCGCGCCGCCCAAGTCATGCATTCTGCTGTGGATGACTGGCGGGCCGAGCCACCTCGACACGTTCGATTTGAAGCCCGACGCCCCGAACAACGTACGCGGCGAGTTTCAATCGATCGACACGTCTGTTCCGGGAATTCAAATCAGCGAGCACTTCCCGGAACTCGCTCAGCGCATGCAGCACGCGGCCGTCATTCGCAGCATGACGACGCCCGAATCCGATCACCGGCTGGCGTCGTATCACGTGCGCACCGGCTATCAGCAACGAGCCGGCGGGCTGTCGTTTCCCGCTCTGGGATCGATTGCGTCAGCAGAATTGGGTCGTGCCGAGTTCGCGCTGCCGAATTACGTGGTCGTCGGCGCGGGTCCGCGAGCGGGCACGACTTCAGGATTCCTCGGCCAGCGGCATCAACCGCTGTACGTCAGCGATCCGGTTCGCGGCGTGGAATACGTGGGATCGCAAGTGGACGATCAGCGATTCGATCGTCAGTTGGATTTGTTGCGGCGGTTGGAAAGCTCCTTCTTCGCACGCTATCAAGCTCCGGCGTCGCAGGCACACACGATCGCCATCGACTCTTCGGTGAAACTGATGCGTGCTCCGGAATTGAAAGCCTTCGATCTGTCGCGAGAGCCGCGTAGCGACGCCTATGGCAAGACCAATTTCGGTCAAGGCTGCCTGTTGGCTCGGCGATTGGTCGAAGCCGAGGTGCCCTTCATCGAGGTCAATATGCGGGAGGCGGATTGGGACACTCACCGGCAAAACTTCCCGCGTACGAAGTCGTTGTCGCTCGAAGTGGACACCGCGATGTCAGCACTCGTCGATGACCTGAGCGACCGCGGGTTGCTCGATCGGACGCTCATTGTCTGGATGGGCGAATTCGGCCGTTCGCCGCAGATCACGAGCGACGGAGGCCGCAATCACCATCCGAAAGCTTGGTCTTCGGTGCTCATCGGCGGCGGCGTGAAAGGCGGCCAAGTCATCGGCAAGACCGATCGCACGGCGACAGAGATTGCGGCACGCCCCGTGACCATCGTCGATTTCCTCGCCACGGTTTGCCGACTGCTCCGCATCGACTACACGAAAGAGAACCGCCCAATCGGCGTCAATCGTCCGGTTCGCATCGTGGATAAAAACGAGAAGCCGATTGAAGAAATCACCTCCTAGGAATTGCGTCAGCCGATGACAGCAGGTTTCAAAACGAATGAGATCGAACGCCTGCTGCTTGTCGACGAAGTAGGACGGCAATAGACTTTTGAAAGTTCAGGAGGAACCAGTCGCCGGGTCAGCGCGACTGTCGTACAGCGATATCACGTCAGAAACATGCGGCTCTTGGAACGCGCTCGCGGCCTTCCGAAAAATATTACGAATCGAGATCTCCCACCCACCTCAGGAGGTTGTCTTGCACGCATTGGATTGGCTCGTTCGAGTTCGCACTCGGTTTGGTTTCATTCGCCGTTCAGTGCGACCCGCTCGCAGGCGGACGCAGTTGAGGGGCAGACAAGCCCCACTGTCCCAGATCGAAGTTCTGGAATCACGCGTGCTGTTGGCCGAGGACTTCGTCAACAGCGCGAAGAACATGAAGCTCGCCAGCGGTACGAACGGTGTCCCCACGCTCCTGAACTATGGTGGCTTCGGCTGGTCCATGGCGTCGCTGGGTGACTTGGACGGCGACGGCGTGACCGATTTGGCCGTCGGGGCCATTAACGATGACACGGGTGGCTCGCTTCGCGGGGCGGTCTATGTGCAATTCATGAACGCCAACGGCTCGGTGAAGAGCAGCGTGAAGCTGGCCAGCGGTACGAACGGTGTTCCGACGCTCGCCAACAGCTCCCAATTCGGCAGTTCCGTGGCGTCGATGGGTGACATCGACGGCGACGGCGTGACCGATCTGGCCGTCGGGGCCTATGGCGATGGCTCGACTAAGGGGGCGGTGCATGTGGTGTTCCTGAACTCGAACGGGACAGTGAAGATCAGCGGGAAGCTGTCCAGCGGCACGAACGGTGTCCCCACGCTTGCCGCCTTCGACTTCTTCGGCAATTCCGTGGCGTCGCTGGGTGACCTGGACGGCGACGGCGTGCGGGATCTGGCCGTCGGGGCCTATGGCGATGGCACCCTCGCGGGCACGCCTCGAGGGGCGGTGCATGTGCTGCTGCTCAACGCGAACGGCTCGGTGAAGACCAGCGTGAAGCTGACCAGCGGAACGAACGGCGTCCCCACGCTCGCCAACGGTGACAAATTCGGATTCTCCCTGGCGTCGCTGGGTGATCTGGACGGGGACGGCGTGACCGATTTGGCAGTTGGAGCCCTTGGCGATGACACGGGTGGCTCGAATCGCGGGGCAGTCTATGTGCAATTCATGAACGCGAACGGCACGGTGAAGAGCAGCCTGAAGCTGGCCAGCGGTGCGAACGGCGTCCCCACGCTCGCGGACGGTGACTTCTTCGGCAGTTCCGTGACGTCGTTGGGTGACTTGGACAACAACGGCGTGATTGATCTGGCCGTCGGGGCCAAGGGCGATGACACGGCGGGCGTGCAACGCGGTGCAGTGTATGTACTCATGCTGGAAGCAAACGGCACGGTAAAGAGCAGCGAGAAGCTGGCCAGCGGTACCAACGGCGGCCCCACGCTGGTGAACGGTGACAGCTTCGGCAGTTCCGTGGCGCTTCTGGGTGACCTGGACGGCGATGGCGTAAGGGATCTGGCCGTCGGGGCCAATCAGGATGACACGGGGGGCACGGGGCGCGGAGCGGTGCACATGTTGTTCTTGACCGGCCAGAAACTCACGGAGCTCACCCAGAGCTGCGACGGCAAAGTCCTCATCTCCGTGAACAGCACGCCGAACACGACGTTTCAAATCGATATCGCCCAGGAAGATCCTACCGGCAGCGGCGCGGGACGGACCTTCCTGGGGGTGACCAGCCTGACCACGAATGCGAAGGGACTGGCCAGCATCGTGTCGCCTCACTCCGCGGCGAGTGGATTCACGCTGTCCGCGAGGGCGATCTACCCCAACGGCTTCTCCTCACGGTTCTCGCTAGCGGAAACTCGCCCACCGGTCATGGTATTGCCTGGGATCGGCGGGACTTTCGCGACGTCAAATGATTCGACCAAATGGTATCTGAATCGTGGAGTCCCTCCCGAGTCGTTGAGCACTGACCCCATCGCCTTCACGTACAAAGACCTGATTCAGACGCTCAAGAACGCCGGCTATCAGGATGGGAAAGACCTTTTCATCGTGAACTACGACTGGCGCGTCTTGCCGGGACCAATCGACGGAGTAACCGATGGACACATCTCCGGCCTCACGGCCGCAAGTATTTCCAGCGGGCCGACATTGCGACTACACGAAACGACTGACATCCCGTTGTATCGATACGGAGTGGATTATCTGGGGACGTCCCTGCGTACGGCGGCTGAAAGCTGGACCTCCAACTGCCCGGGTGTTCCGCCCCCGATTTCGGCGGATGTCATCGCGCACAGCACGGGTGGCCTCGTGACACGCACCTATATTCAAAGCGACGCCTACAACGGCATCTATGAGGGAACCAAGAAGCTGCTGCCAATCAACCGGTTCATCATGTACGACGTGCCGAATCAGGGTGCGTCGAAACCGTGGAACCCCATACATGACGATTGGGGATTTGACACGTCGTACGAATTGCTGTCGAAGTTCGCCAAAGCCGGCTTCCTGAAATTGATCCAAGGCCAAACCATTCACGGTCCAGATTACGACATTCGGCTCGGCCTCGGTCCGGATACAGCCACGACGAAGTTCGTCCAAGGCACAATGGACGCAAAAGGCAATCCGATTGCCGACAGATTCAACAGAGAAAAGTTCACCAACTTATTCATCCCCACGCTGCGCACGCTGCTGGCCACATACAACTTCTTGGACCGCGGCGATGGGGTACTGACCAACGTCAACTCCGATGTGGACGAGAAGAATTGGCTGGGGTTGGATTTGAATGGCGGAGCGGATCGCAATGCCTTTGCGGGACAGGTGGGTCAAGTCATCGACATCTACGGCGACGGAGTTGAAACTGCCACTACGGTCACTCAGGAGACGTGTGGATTTTTCGTTTCTCTTTGCAAGATACGCTTTACCATCTTGGATGGTGCCTTCGCTAGCGGGAGAGCGACCGGCGATATCACTTATTTTGACCAAACCAAACCAGCCGGCGACGGCACGGTACCGTTGGAATCGCTGGAAGGTCAATTCCTCGGCGACCCGCGCGTGATCCTCAGCCGGTGGGTCTCTACTGGATTCATCGGATTCAGGACCGACGTGTCCCACGTCGGAATCGTGGCGAATCCGGACGTGCTACGCGCGATCTTGGAATTCATGGGCGATTACCGAGGCGACACCGTAATCAGCAGCGGTAGCCAGAGGGGGGCGACCGGTCTGAGGACTCTCTGGAACCTCACCTCCGACCCCGTGGAGGCAATCCTGACCGATGCCAACGGCAAGCGTCTGGGATATAGCCTCGCGACGGGCGTCCTCACCGAAATACCCAACAGCGTCTATCTGGGCGAGGCAGATGGCATGGGGTTTGTCTTCGGGCCAGTGGCCACTCCGGTACAGCTTGATCTGGCGGGGCTGGGCGAGGGATACGTTGTCCAGGTCAGCGGTGCTCAGGACGGTGGGTTTGCAGAGTTCTCGAGCACTGGCACACTCGGCCTCGGCGAGGTCCGTAACTTCGATGTTCCCTTTGTGCCCAACGCGGCTCCGACACTGGACAACACCGGCGCGCCCTACGTGATCGCAACGGCGGGCAGCAGGTTGTCGACCGACATGCTGAACGGAATCCGGATCACCGACCTGCTGGCTCGCGGGGCGGGTGGCAATCCGATCACAGATTCCGACGCCGGCGCGGTCGAGGGGATCGCGTTAACGGCGATCAACAAGATCGATGGCTCGTTCGGCCGTTGGGAATACACGCTGGTCGCCAATCCGCAGCCAGCCGACTGGATCAACGTGGAATCGGCTGGAGCCGTCTCGAATACCAGCGCGCTGCTGCTGCCGGCGGACGCCAACGCACGCTTGCGTTTCGTGACCACACTCATTCCCCGCCATAACAACATGGCGACCGACGGCTCCCCAAGAACTCCGGCGGAAGGTTTCATCCCACTGGAAACGAAGCTCGACACTGGAATCACATTCCGCGCCTGGGATCGCGCCACGGGGACGGCCGACGGTCGAGCCGACACCACCTCCAACGGCGGCACGACCGCGTTCAGCACCGCGACCGAAACGGCCGGCACCTATTTCGAGACCCGGTTGTTCCGGTCGTTCAACACAACTGCGCAGCTCAACACCTACACCCTCGAACAGGAATTCAACGCGTTGGTCAACAGCTTCGGCTACCAGGACCGCTCCACCGCGGACTTTTCCGGGTTCACGATTCTGATGAGTCCCATTCCCGGCGTGCCGACGGCTGCGCTGTACCGGATGTACTTCGGCATCGCGTTCGATTCCCCCTCCGCCGGAATTCAGACGGACATGGGCTACCGCTACCTGACGACGAATCTGGCGGAAGTCAACATCCTCGAAAGCATCGGCCCGGCCCCCCATCGCGCTGAGCGTGACGGGTTTTACTACCGGGAACTGGGAGTCAACAGCGGAACGGGGGTGACGGGCTACGTTTACACCACCGCGCAACCCGGCACGACGGAGATGTTCCAGATTTATCGGACCGATCTGTTCAGCAAGGACACCCGCACCGGCCCCCCCGGCTCGCCAGCGACGGGCACTGTCATGCAGGAACAAGGGGACCATGCCTACACGACGAAGCCGACGTTCGAAATGACGAAGTCTCCCGGACAACAGCACATTGAGGGAGCACAGAGAGGCTGGCGTCTGGAATCGTCGCGCGGTTTCGTCCGCGAACTCTCCCCCAATGCCGGCGGTGCCGGTGCCCCAGCCCGCAGCGCCGCCGTGCAGGCTGACTCTTTCACAACGGATTCGTCTCCTGACTTTGTCCCCCTGGTCGATCGACTGTTTGTCACCAGAAGCAACAAATCGCCGTAAGTCCTGACAGGGCTGATCGCTTTGACCAACCAGTCGCATTTCAACGCGGGGACATTGCCCCGCACGAGTGGCCGCGTGCTCGGTTCACTCGCGTCGTTAAAACTGGGAACCAGATTCCGGAGTCAGCCCGGCGAATCGTCGGCAGACAATTTGAACGAGGACACTCGACGAGGCGATTCGACCACTCACCAGGCTCCGTTCGACAATGACCGCACCGATTCCATCGACTCGCTCTTCTGCCGCTGGAATGACTTGGTGGGTCTGCTTCCCTGACACAGATTTGTCCGGGTCGGAGTTCGTCGATGAGTGCTGGAACGGGACGGTTCCGTTGTCCTCAGCGACTTCCGTCAGGCAATGACGGCAGGTTTCAAAATGAATGAGATCGAACGTCTGTTGCTGGTGGACCTAGAGGGGGAGTTGTAGACTGGTCTGACGTTGGACGGATTCACTCCGCGACACAAGTCGTCATTTTCTTTGTGGCACTTCGCCGCGACAGGGCCGCGCGGACGACAAACAAATCAGGATCAAACTCGCGGAGCTTCCCATGCTCTCGTTTGATTGGCGTTGTCGATCGAGTCCCCGCTCTCAAAGCTTGAGGCTTTGTTCCGATCAGGGAGAGTGCGGAAGTGCTCACAACCGATGTGTGCTCCCTGTCTCTTATCGCTTCCGAGAATTCCATCGAAGGTTATGCACGCGGAAAGGTTCTTCCGGCAGCTTTGGGGATACTTCGTGAGTTGCCGGTCACGTCGGCTCAGATTCTGGCCAAGACTCCCGACCCCATAGCGATGGCTTTCCGGATTGCCTCTTAAACCGAACGAACAGTGGGCAAACAAGTTTCTCGTCATTGAGGAGTGCGCAGGATCATGTCCAAGACACAACCAGAGAATCCTCGGATACTGTTGCGGATCGGCCAACGCATCGCCGTCATGGCTACCAGCGTCTTGAAATGTGGTGCAAAAATGTCGAACCTCTCGCAGCTTTTGCAAAGGCTCGCGGTGCCAACCGGAGACGAGTTGCTAACAGGTCGCCTGTTTTTGGTGAGACGAAATCCCTGCCGACGTCGCCTGCATTGGGGGATTGAATCACTTGAACCGCGTTGTCTGCTGTCGACATTCGTCGTCAACTCAACGGACAACGACTCCGACAGTTACTCCCCCGACGGAATCTGCGACACGGCGAACAATCCGACTTCCGATCCACCGACTCCCCCCAGTGGTATTTGCACGCTGGCCGCAGCCGTGCATCAGGCCAACGCCAGTGTGGGAGTGGACAGGATCGAGTTCGCCATCCCGGGCACCGGTGTCCCGGTCATCCAGTTTGGTGGATTATCGGTTGATGACGGAGTCACGATTGATGGCACCACCCAGGCGGCCGGCCGCGTGGAATTACGAGGCAACGGAGAAGCAAACGTCACCGGGATCGGATTGACGTTTTCGGTCAACAGTGGAGGCAGCACCGTGCGAGGGTTGGTCATCAATGATTGGGGCAACTCCGGTATGCAGTTCTTTTCGGACAACAACCTGATCGTGGGCAACTTCATTGGGACCAACTCCACCGGGACGGCCGCCTTGGGAAACTCGACGGGACTCGTGATCTTCGGCAGCAACAACACGATCGGTGGCACGACGGAGGCCGATCGAAATGTCATCTCCGGAAATACCGGGTTGGGGCTGGACATCGCCGTCCCTTTCCTCGGAGGGACCACGACGGGAAACCGGGTGATCGGCAACTTCATTGGCACGGATGTGACGGGAAACGTCGCTTTGGGAAACGGGTCGTCGGGCGTGACCATCGCGTTCGCGCAAGGCAACACGATTGGCGGTGCGCAAGCCGGCGAGGGTAACGTGATCTCTGCCAATGGCCTCGTCATCACCTCCACAGCCGGAATTTTTATTGGAGGGAACACCGCGACGGGCAACCGAGTGTTGGGCAATCGCATTGGAACGAATGCGGCTGGCACTTCCCCCTTGGGAAACCGCATTGGCGTGCTGGTCAACGACGCGCCCAATAATTTCATTGGTGGCGCCCCGGTCGGATCGACCACCATCGTGGGCAACGTGATCTCGGGCAACACAACATTCGGAATCGAGTTCGTCAACAGCAACGCGACGGGAAATGTTGTCCAGGGAAATTTGATTGGCACCAACGCGACCGGCACCGGAACCATTGCCAACTTGTTCGACGGCGTCTTTCTGGCCGCGAACTCTCGCAACAACATGATCGGCGGCACGACGGCAGCAGCACGCAACGTCATCTCTGGCAACACTGGTGATGGCGTGCTGATCAATGGGAATTCTGGAATGCCCGCCTCGACCAACCAGATCGTCGGCAACCTGATCGGCACCGATGTGACCGGCGCGGTCGCACTGCCCAACGGCGCGCGGGGCATTCATGTCGACCAGTATTCGACAGGCAACATCATCGGAGGCAACACGGCTGGCCATCGGAATGTGATCTCGGGAAACCTGCTCGACGGAGTGATCATCGCGCTCGAGACGGCGACTGAAAACCGCGTCGTGGGAAATTACATCGGCACCGAAAAGGAGGGGCTTTCCGAACTTCACAACGGCCGCAACGGAGTCTTCATCCTGCGCGCACCCGACAACGAGATTGGCGGAAGCCTGCCGGGTGAGGGAAATGTGATCTCGGGCAACTTGTTTTCCGGTGTGCGCATCGAAGGAACGGCCGGGGGAACAGGAGCGACCGAAAACGTGGTGCTCGGCAACTTGATCGGCACCAACAAGGACGGTGCGCTGCCGGTCGGCAACGTGCAATCTGGCGTCTACATTGTGAATTCCCCCCGCAACCACATCGGCGCGCAACTGGCCGGGCAGACGACGGTCACGGGAAACACGATTTCGGCAAACGAGTACGGTGTCCGCATCGAAGGCTTGGTGTCGGTCAACAACGATGTGCTGGGAAATATGATCGGGACCAATCGCGACGGCTCGATCATCGATCCCGACAACAACCCGAACAACGGCAACGGACTGGGAAACCTGCAGGCGGGCGTGTTCATTGATGGTGTCCCCAACAATCGAGTCGGAGTTGGAGATGCCGGCACGGTCTTCGCGTCGAATGTCATTTCGGGGAACAACGACGGGATTCTGATCCGCGGCACAGCAGCGAGCGGCAATCTGATCGGTGACAATCTGATCGGTTTGAATTCTCTGGGAACGAGTCCTCTCGGAAATCGTCAAAGCGGCGTGTTCGTCGATGGCGCACCGAACAACGTCATCGGTGGATTCAGTCCCGGTCACCCCGTGCTCCCAGGAAACATCATCTCCGCGAATCCGATTGGGGTGCTGATTTCCGGAGCCGGGGCAACGGGCAACGTCGTCGCCGACAATCGCATCGGCACCGATCAACTGGGCGTGCCGAGCGTACCGGTCACCCTGTTGGGAAGCGCTTCAACCGGGATCTTCGTTCAGAACGCGGCGAACAACTTCATTGGTCAGGCCACCGGGGCAGACGTTCCGTGCGATTCACAATCCTATCCGGGCAATGTGATCGCGGGGAGCGTGATCGCGGGAGTGCGCATCGAAGGAGACAGCGCGACAGGCAATCTCGTGCGTTGCAATTCGATCTTTGCCAACACGGGAGTGGGTATTGACCTGGGTGGCGACGGTGTCACACCGAACGACATTCTGGATGCCGACGCCAGCCCGAACCATCTCCAGAATTTCCCCGTGCTGAG
>JACRIH010000378.1 GCA_016235885.1 Planctomycetales bacterium
CCGTAGGTTGGCCGCCCGCGGCCGACCCACGTACCGTGGGAGTCGACGGCCGAGGGCGGCCAACCTACGAGGCTAACAGCAAGGGCCATCCGTGCCGCAGCACGGCCCGGCGGATTCTGTGGTGACGTGATAATCGGTCCCTTTGGTTTCGCGCGGGTCGCGTTGCTTTGAGCGGCGGCAGTCAAACGACAATGCTTCGTCCAACGGAATCGCTTCACGCGGCTCGATCGCATCGAACAGTCCCGTGTAGGGTTCCCGTTGCAGCAGGTGAAACGTCTTGTCGCAGACGGCCATTCGCGAGCCGCGCGGATAGACGTGACCGTCGTCGTCCTCGACCTTCTTGAACGGGCCGCGATAGACGACCGCCTGATTGCATTCCAGACACGGACCTTGTTTACCCTTGGAAGCCACCACGGTGACGGAACGAAATTCGATCCCGCCGACCGTTCGCCACGGGTCGCGCTGCCGCTTCACGACTTGAATGCCGTGAAAGCCGGCCTCCGCGAAGGCTTCCAGAAACTTGTCCTCGCGAAACGCGCCGGAGATGCAGCCCGACCACAACTCCGGGTCGCGTTCCAAGTGCGCGGGGACATTTTCATCGGAGACGATATCGCTGATTGCCGCCCGACCGCCGCGACGCAGCACGCGAAAGATCTCCGCGAACAACTGCCGTCGATCTTGCTGCCGCACCAGATTCAGCACGCAGTTCGACACGACGCAATCGACCGTGTCGTCCGGGATCATCGGCTGGTCGTGACGCAGTCGCTCTTCCAACTGCCGCAGCGTCAACCAGCCCGCCGGATCGCGCACCGGATGCTGCTCCAATTCGCGGCCGAGCAGGTCCAAGTCCAGCTTGAGGTCTTGAATCAACCCGTACCGAAAATCGACATTGCTGACCCCGATGCGATCCGCCACGGTCTGCTGATGCCGCCGCGCCAGCCCAAGCATCTCGCGGTTGCAATCGACGCCGATCACGCGACCTTTCTTCCCGACCACTTGAGCCAAGATGTAGCACAGCTTGCCGCCTCCCGAACCCAAATCGAGCACGGTCTCGCCGGACTTCACGAACGGCGTCGGATCGCCGCAGCCGTAATCCCGCTCCAAAATCTCCGCCGGAATGACGGACAGAAAATCGGCCGCGTACTCGACGGGGCAGCACAGTGCGTCTTCGCGCTGCCTCGCCGCCGAGGCGTACCGGTGGTACACGGCCGATTCGGATGAAGACTTTTGGGACGTGGCTTCCTGCATCGCTGGGTTCTCCTATGGTTTGTGGTTGTTCATCTCCAGTCGAACAGGCGGCACGATACGTCCGCTGGCATTTCGCGTCTGTGAATTAGCCCACATCCGGCGAAGTCTTTTCAATTCGCCGTCGCGTGGCGTGAGGCTCGCCGCGCCGCACGAACTCGATCCCCAACATCAGCAGCCAAGGCGCGTGTTCGATCCAGGTCACGACGAAGTCAAAGAACTGCGGCCCGTTGTACGGCGTGCCGAGCACTGAGTGTTCGGGCCAGTGATACGTCAGCCAGAAGCGCAGGTAATACAGAAAGCACACACCGCTCACGATGCGCCAAGCTCGCGCGCGAGCGAACGGCAAGAGTGGCAAGGCCCACGTCCAGTACCACGGGTTCTGTGTCGGAGACAGAATCCAGAACCACGCCAACGTCAGGAACGCGGACTCCAGCCAGACGGCCGGCTTGTCAGACATCGCCGCGCGTCGCGCGAAGACGAATGCGAGCGATGTGAAAAGCGCCAGCGTCAACAGCCGCGTCAGCAGAAAAGCCGCCTCGGTTGCATCGCCGTTGGAAACCGATTGCACACAAGTCACCAGCCATTGCCGCCACGAATCGGGCGCGATCGCGAACCACGGAGTCGGCGACGCTTTTGTCGAATCCGGAACGCGCAGATTTTCCAACAGGATCAAAAACGCGAAGTCGTTCATCTCCCAGCGGCGCAGAAACGTTTTCAGCCCCGCCAGCGAATCCGGCGGCGGCGGAGTGGGTGAGGGCATCTCGTTCGGAAGGAGCGGCTCCGTCTGCATCGGCGTTATTGCGGTCGTCGGTTTGCGCGGACTCAGAACGATCATGGGAGCCAGAGTCAGAAGGCTCGTTGCAAAGAAGACCGAGCCGCACAGCAACGCTCTTCGCCAGCCCATGCCACGAGCCAGCACCACGAGCAACCACGGTCCCAGCACCGCCGCATACAACTTGGCTCCCACTGACAGTCCGAGACAGACGGCGGCGGCGATGCCGAGAGGCAGTTTCCAAACCGTAGCCACGTTCGCCAGAACGTGGGCGATCTTCGACAAACCACACGTTCTGGCGAACGTGGCTACGTTGCGATCTCGGCGAAGTCCCGATTGCACCGCCAGCAGCACGCTCAGCGTGGCGAAACACACGGCGATCGAATCGAGATGCCCGCTGTTGGCAAACTCTTTCATCACCAACGGGCACCACGCATAGGCCACGGACCAACCCGGATGCCGACGCGCCGCCAACAGCAACCGGCAGAGGATGGCGACCGTCGCCAGATCGAACAGCACGATGGCCAGCTTCATCGCCAACACGCGCTGCGAAAACGTCGCGTCCGTTGGCGTGAGGCGACTCACGGCCGCGAAGACGAGCTGGCTCACCGGCGGATAAACCGTCGGCAGCTCGCCGTAGTGAATGCGCATCAGAATCTCTCGCAGCGCCGGCGACCGGTCGCGCACGGCCACCAAGCGCGCCAAGTCAGCGGGCAACTCGTCCGCGTCGCGGGCCGCCAGCACTTCGGCCGGCGTGAATCGAAACGGGCTGACTCCCTCGCCAAGCACCGCTCCATCCCACTGATAGCGATAGATGTCGATCTCCTGAATCGGCTCCGACACCAGCAGCGTCAGACGAAACAAGATCGCCGGACCGATGATCGCCCACCAGAAGGCACGGCCGATTCGGAGTCGCGCCGCAACCACAGTCGCTCGCAACGACAGCCCGAACGCCACGGCGAACAACGCCAGAATCGGCACGATCGGACGTTGCTCGAAGCCGACACCGAAGACGAACTGCCGACTCAGCCACGCGATGACGACGTAAATCACTTCGCTGGCCACCGCGATGGCGAGCAGTTCGCGAAGCGGTCGGTGCCGTCGCCGAAGTCGTGAGACTTCGGTCCGAACGCTCACGAGTTCGGCAACATCAGGAACTTGCTCGGTTGTGCGACTCAACGTGTCCATCGCGTTTGCCAGCCGTACTTGGCGATGGTGAAAAGAATCTTCGCGCCGGCCTTGATCGTGCCGCTGATGGTCCCGCTGATCTTGCTCTGGCCGATGCGCCGCCGATACGGCACCGGGATTTCGAGAGTCCTCAGTCCCGCCACTGTCGCCTTGATCTGCATTTCGACCGTCCAACCGAAGTTGCGGTCTCGCATGTCGAGAGCCAGCAGCGCGGGATAGCCAATGGCTCGAAACGGACCAAGGTCCGTGTAGCGTGCTCGCCACAGCAGACGCATCAGCCAGCACGCGAGCTTGTTGCCATAGACGCTCTGCGGCGGCATCGCGCCCGATTCACGTTCGCTGAGCAATCGCGAACCCAACACGAAGTCCACGTCGCCGCGCAGAATCGGTTCGACCAACAGCGGCAACAGGTCGGGATGATCGCTGTAGTCGGCATCCAGAAACACCACGACGCGCGGCGGTGGTTCACCGGCCTGCACTCGCCGACGGATCTCCGCCAACCCCGCCAGACAGGCGGCTCCGTATCCGCGTCGCTCCTCGCCAACGACGTTGGCTCCGCGCACTCGTGCGATGTTCGCCGTCGTATCGGTCGAGCCGTTGTCCGCAACGATCACTCGTCCGACCGGCGGCAAATCACCGAGCACCCACGGCAACGACGCCTCTTCATTGCGAGCCGGGATCACGACCCACACATCCTCCAACTTCAGAGGCGTCGTATTATCAGGGACGGTGGTCTCGGAGGCTTCGTCGGAATTCGCCATCACAATGCTCATGGTCCGCGTCTCACAAAAGGAATGCGTGACAACGTGAAGAGCATCGCCTTTCAGTGCCCGTTGTGTCTGTGAACCAGACCACACACGCAGCAGTCACCCCAGCCATGTCACAGACCATTGCCAACCGAAGGCTATTTCGCCGAGCGGGCAGCAGTCGCTTGAACGGGCTGCCCCGGCGACAAGGGCGAACGGGACTCGGCGATGACGGTGTCGTCGGGTTTCAGGCCATCCAAGATTTCGGCGCGGTTGCCGTCGTTGAGGCCGATGGTCACGGGTCGCTTTTCCGCTTTGCCTTTGGTGGCGATCAGCACGAACGCGCGGTCACCTTCAAAACGCAGACAGCGCGAGGGGACGAGGATCGCTTGTTTGCGTTCGGCCAGAGTGATGGTGAGCGTGCCGTACATGCCGGGGCGGAGTTGCGGGTCGGGTTTGTCCAATTCGATTTCGACGCGGAGCGTGCGCGTCTTTGGGTCGAGGACTCCGGTCGAGCGTTTGACTCGGCCGATGAACGGGCGGCCTTTTAGGGCGTCGATGACGAGTGTGGCGGGTTGGTCGTCGCGGATCAGGGACGAATCGTTTTCCGGGATGTCGGCGATGATTCGCAGCGGATCGACGCGCACCAGCGTGAAGAGCGGTTCGTTCTGCCCGACGGCTGCCGAGCGGATGAAGTCGCCGGTGTTGGCCCAGCGGCGCGTGATGACTCCGGCATACGGAGCTTTGATCGTCGCGTAGTCCATCAGGATTTCGGTTTGTCGCAGAGCGGCCTCGGCGACTTTGACCTGCGCGGTCGCGAGCGTGAGGTCCGCTTCGGCCTGCGTCTTGCGAGCGCGTTCGACCTTGATGTTGGCTTCGGCCGAGCGAACCGACGCCTGGGCCGCGACCAGTCCGGCTTTCGCGGCTTGAAGTTGCTTGAGTTTTTCATCCGCCAGCGCTTCGTTGACCGACCGGGCTTTGACCAAGTCGGTGATGCGGGCATGTTCGCTGTGGCGATACGCGACCTCGGCGTCTTGCTGCGCGATCGTGGCGATGGCTTCGTCGCGACGTGCCTGAGCGGCGTCGATCATCGCTTGCGCGGCGACGACGCGGGCCTCGGCCTGACCGACGGCGGCGCGAGCCTCTTCGATGGCGGCCAGCTTTTGCATCCGCTCTTGCTGCATTTCGGGGATCGATAACTCGACCAGCACTTGGTCCTTTTTGACGCGGTCGCCGATGTCGGCTTTGACTTCCGCGATGAAGCCGGATGCCTTCGCGAACAGGCTGGTTTGCTCGAACGGATCAACGTGCGCGGGCTGCGTGCTGACGCGACGCAATGGCTCGACGGTTGGTTGGACTACGGTGACGCGGATCGCGCCGTTCGCGTCTTCACTGGTTTCGGCGGCGGTTTTTGTCGCACGAGCGGCCGGCGTCTGTGCAACGGCCGGGGCAAGATTCGCTCCGTGCCACCACAACCACAGCGGCATCGCCACGCCGACAGCGATCAAGGCTGCGGAAGAGGTTTTCATCAAGCGAGTCATTCGAGTTCTCCAATCATTTATCAGCCGGTACGCGCTAGCGTCCGGTTCATCCGAATCATCGCAACCGGGGCTAGCGCCCTGCGGCTGATGCACGCGAGCCGCGTGCGCCACATCACGGCGGACTTGTCCGGGGGCTGACGCCCGTCGGCTCGCGGGATTTGGTTCCTTTGAAGATCGCATACAAACTTGGCACGACGAAGACGGTCAGCACTGTCGATGCGGTGAGGCCGCCGATGACGGCGCGGGCCAGCGGCATGGTTGGGTCGCCCTCGTGCAGAGCCAGCGGGATCAGGCCGATGACCATTGCCAGGGCCGTCATCAGGATCGGACGCAGGCGGACGCTGCCCGCTTTGATCGCCGCATCGGTGGCGGTCAGACCCTCTTCCCGTCGCAGTCGATTGGCGAATTCCACAATCAGGATCGAGTTGGTGACGGCGATGCCGATCATGAACACCGCTCCCATCAACGACTGAATGTTCAAGGTCGTGCCGGTCGCCCAGAGGATCACCAGCACGCCGATGATTCCCAGCGGCACGGCGAACATGATGATGAAGGGGTCCAGAAACGAGCGGAACTGGGCCACCATGATCAAGTAAATCAGCACGCCCGCCAGCACGATGCCGAAGCCCAGGCTGCTGAACGATTCCTTCATGCTCGACACTTCGCCGCGCATGCTCACGGAGTAACCGGCCAGTCCTTTGCCGGGCTTGGCGGGATCGAACGGTGTCCACGAGACAACTGACGAGCTGCCCCCCTTCGGTGCGTTGCGTTGGCCCCACTTCGACAGGACGCGTTCGATGTCGCGGGCCACGGACCCGATATCGCGGCCGGCCACGTTGGCGTAGACATCGACGACGCGGGCCAGCGCCAGATGATTGACCTCCACCGCCGAGGTCTCGACGGTCGGCTCGGCCACCAGATTCTGAAGTTGCACGGGAGTCGAAGTGTCCGATCCCGAAATCGGCACGGTGCGCAGCGACTCGATCGAGTTGATGTTCTGCTCCTTGTAGGTGACTCCCACGAAGTAGTGGTTGCCCGATTTGTCATCCAGCCAGAAGGCCGGATCGAACGAAGTGGAACTGTTCAGGGCACTCATCAGATTCTTCGTGGCGTCCTCCTGCGAAATTCCGGAGAGGGCCATTTTGGTGCGATCCGGATTGATCATGAGCGTGGGATAGTCGATGGGCTGCTGGACGCGGGCATCGACGACTCCCGGCACTTCGCGGGCGATCAGCTCGCGAATCTCGGCGGCGATTCGCGTCTGCTCCACCATGTTGCGGCCCTGGACTTGAATGTCGATGGGCGACGGCAGGCCGAAGTTCAGCGCGGCCGAAACCATCCCGCCGGTGTTGAACGCGAACGACACGTTGGGGAACTTTTCATTCAGACGCCGACGAAGTTCCTCGGAGTAGTGCTGACTCGACGTGTGCCGGTCATGAGCTTCCGTGAGTTGCACGAGCATCGTCGCATCCATCGGGCCGGAGTTCGCCGTGTAACCGGCTGGCCAGTCGTAGAGCACGCCGATGTCGGTCACGATCATCTGCCGATCCGCAGCGGGAATCACATCTTGAATTTCCTGCTCGATCTGCCGAGTGAGTTGCTCGGTCAGTTCGATGCGCGTCCCGGACGTGGCGCGGACATTGATGACGATCTGCCCGGCGTCGGTGGCCGGGAACAGTTCCTGTCCGATCCAGCCGTACAAGGGGAGCGACGCCGCAACCATCAGGAGCGACGCGATGACGGTCGCCCAACGCCAACGCACCGCCAGACGCAGCACCGCCGTGTACCCGACGCGGAACTTCTCGTACAGCGCGTCGGCCACGCGAAACAGCACGAAGCGCGGGGCGTGGTGGTCGTGTGCCTTGAGAAAGTAGGCGCAGAACGCCGGCGACAAGGTTCGCGACAGAAAGTACGAGGCGAACATCGCGATCGTGACGCTCAGCGCCATCGGCGTGAACAGAAACTTGCCGATGCCGAACAGGAAGACCACCGGGAAGAAGACGACCGTGGTGGTGATCGTGGCCACCAGCACGGGCATCGCAATCTCCATCGCGCTGTCGAGCGCCGCCTGCTTCGGAGTCTTGCCCATTTCCAGATGCCGAAACGTGTTTTCGATATCGATCAGCGGATCATCGACCAGCCGGCCCATGACCAGCGCCAGCCCGCCCAGCGTCATGGCATTCAACGTGTTCCCCGTGAAGTACAGCCCGATGACGGCAACCAGCGCGGACAGGGGAATCGCCAGCGCGATGATCAGCGTGGACCGGAAGCTGCCGATGAAAATCAGCACCATCAACGAGGCCAGCACGGCTCCGAGGATGCCCTCCTGCGTCAGGTTCCTGATGGCGGTGCGGACAAACACCGACTGATCGGCGACGACATCCAGGTTGAGTCCCGACGCGGGCTGGCCGGTGTCGGGATCGGTGTAGCCCTCCTTGGGAGGCAGCCGACCGAGAAATTCGGGAATGCGTTCCCGCACTCCGGCCACGACTTCGATGGTGTTCGATCCGGGGCGGCGAAAGATGGGGACATACACTTGGCGCTTGCTGTCCCAATCGGGCGCGCGGCTGATCCGCACGACGTTGGTTTGGATCGCGGAGGAGTCCTGAACCTCGCCAACATCGCGGACGTAGACGGGCCGCCCATCCACGACCTTCACGACGATGTCGTCGAACTCCGCAACCTGGCTGACCATGTTCTTCATGTCCACCATGTAGTCGATGTCGCCGATCTTGGCCGTGCCCGTCGGAATCATCAGGTTGTTCTTCTTGATGGCCTGCTGCACGTCCATCAGCGACAGGCCATACGCCTGCAACTTGCCGGGATCGACGTAGATGTAGATGCGTCGCAGCTTGCCGCCGAACACGGCGGGAGCGATCACGCCCGGCGATCCGGACAGCATGTTGCGGACGTTGAAGTAGGCCAGGTCGTAACTCTCCTTCTCGTCCAGCACGGAACTCGACGCGGCCAGCAGAGCGGTGGGCATCGGCGCACTCGGATCGAACAGCATGACCATCGGCGGCACCGTGCCGGGCGGCAGATAGTACAGGTCGCTCATCGCATAGCTGGTGACCTGCGAGAAGGCCGTGTTCGGATCGATATCGTCGCGGAAATAGTCCTTGACGATCGACACGCCCATCATGCTCCGCGACTCCTGCCGCGCGATCCCTTCCGACTGGCCCGTCCAGCGTTCGAGACGACTGGTGATATCCCGTTCCATGATCTCGGTCGGCATTCCCGGATACAGCGTGAGCACTTGCACGGCCGGCGTCTTGAACGACGGCAGAATATCGACCGGAATGCGCGTCAGCGTGACGTACCCCAGCACGACAATCAGCAAGCAGAGCACGATGACCAGATACGGATTTCCGATCGACACGCGGACGAGCCAGCTCGGCCGGCGTTCGAGCAGGTCGTCGTGTGGCGGCGGCGGTGCTGTCGGAGCAGTGGTGGTGGCTTCGGTCATATTCCAGAAACTCCTCGCGTCTTTCCGTACCGCGACCGTGAGGGAGCGGCCCGGACCATCGTCACCTGCCACTCCCTCACGGTCGCGGTACTGTTCACTGTCAGCCGTGCGGGTAAGTGCCGTAGGCTCGCAGCACGCGCAGCAATCGCTCCTGCGACACGTCGCCGATGACGAGCACCAGATTGCGGTCGATCACCGACAGCGCCATCTCGTGCTGACCTTCGCGACAACGGTGAATCGCTTCGGTGCGCAACGCCTGCTGCTGATGCGGAAACTCCGGCAGACTGTCGCGCGACAAAATGAAGATGGAAACGGGCGTCTGATCGACCTGTCCCACGACGAACGCCGCCGATTGCGAACCGAGTTGGCACGTCCCCGCGCCTTGCACCGCGAACCCGGAATCCTGTCGCGGCGGACAACGCACCGGGAACGTCACCTCGTTTCGCAAGTAGTCTTCGACTTCGCTGTCGGACGAACTCGCAAACGGGATCGCTGCCCGCCCGCTCGACAACCGCTCGTGCCAACTCGCGGTCAACGCCGAAAGGCTTGGATCACGATGTTCCCCGATGCGGGCAAACCGCCACGGCCCGAACACGGCCAGCATCAACGTCGCCGCGCAGATCGCGAGCGTCGAAAAGAGCAACCACCGCCGAGCCAGCTTCGGCCGTGTCAGACCGGCTCCGGCCAGAACGCTGGCCCAGACTTGGCCGTCGTCCGCCGGTTCGCGGAGCTTGTCGGTCAGCAAGTCCTCGATGCGACTCTGCTTGGCGAACCATTCCGCGCAGGGGATGCAGTGCTCCAGGTGCTGGCTGATTTGCCAATGCAGTTCCGCGTCCCCTTCGGAGTCGTGATACAGGTTCCAGTGTCGGCGGATTTCGTCGCAGTTCATGGCAGCGCCCTCACTCAGTCGTTCCAAGGATTCCCGTAGCGGAACTCGCCAGAGTTCCGATCGTTGCGATCACTCACCGGAAGTCTGGCGACTTCCGCTACTGACTTTGTCGAACTTGAAACTCCTGTCATTCGTCAGGCAGCAGTCGATTTTGTTTGGCGTATTCCCACAGATGACTTCGCAGTCGTTCTCGCGCGCGAGCCAGCAGTCCCATGACCGTCCCGATCGGGATGTCGAGGATTTCGGCGATCTCGCGATACGAAAACTCGCCCACCGCGCGCAACAGGAAGATGCTGCGTTGCTGGTCCGGCAGACGCAGCACGGCTTCCGCAATCGCCTCGTCGCACAAGTCCAGCACGATTTCCGGTGAGTCCAGCAGTTGCTCCACGGCCCTCTCGTTGGTTCGGACATCGACCACTTCCGCGAGTTCGTCGGGTGACTCCGTCGCGATCTGACGTTCGGCCGCGCGGTTCCGATTCAGCAACTCGTGGTTCACGTACCGAAAGAACCACGCTCGAAAGTTCGTCCCCTCGGCATACAGGTCAAAATCCCGAAACGCCTTCATCACCGCCGACTGCAAAGCATCGGCGACGGTGTTTCGGTCAATCAACATGCGACGACAGTACGCCCCCGCCGCACGCTGGAGCGGCTCCAGGTGCCGTAGAAACCGCTCGGACTTGTCCCGCGAAGATGCACTCAATTCGGATCACCGCGAAGCCTATTCGTTCGCCGCCAGCCAGCCCCTGACCCTGCAACGTCTCGCTCGCACGACGAGGCCGCCTTCTAGTGATATGTCGGCAGACCCCCGATTTATTACAGCTCTCCCAAATCTTCTTTTCGGTGGAGTTTCCTGATTGTGCGGCAGGCTGTCCGGAACGGGGTCGCACAGCGCGAACGACAACGCTCATACCAAATCACGAGCCGTCCGCCGGTCGCTCGCGTACGGTGACGGTTTTCTCTAACGACAATCCCAAAGCCCGAAGTTTCGCGCGGAGAGTGGGGCGGCTGATGCCCAGCAGGTCGGCGGCTTCACCTTGGTTGTCGTTGGTCTTTTCGAGTGCAGCCGAGACGAGGATGTGGTCCAGCAAAAACGTCGCTCGGCGATGGATGCCCGGCTCGCCCTTTCGGAAGGCGGCGGCGACTTCTTTAGCGAAGCCGTCCCATGTCGGCGCCCCGGCTGGGGTTTCGGGAAGCGTGATCGGCGTAAGCGGAGATTCACGCGACAACTCTTCCGGCAGGAACTCCGGTAGCAGCGTGAGGCCAGCGGACCGGATCAATGCCTCACGGATGGTGTTTTGTAGTTCGCGGACATTGCCGGGCCAAGCGTATTCTTGCAGGCGTTCGAGTGTTTCTTCAGCGATGGAGCTGACGCTCGTTTCCAATTCGCGGTTGAAGCGGAACAAAAAGTAGTGAGCCAATTCGGGGATGTCGTCGCGGCGATCTCGCAACGGCGGAATCTGAATCGTCAAACCACGCAACCGGTAATAGAGGTCGAGACGAAACTGATTTTGGTCGATCATCGCTTCCAGGTTCTTGTTGGTGGCGGCAATGATGCGGACGTTCGTGGTGATTGACTCGTTGCCGCCGACTCGCTCGAAGCATCCCTCTTGCAGCAGGCGCAGCATCTTGGCTTGCGTGTTTGCGGCCATGTCCCCCACTTCATCGAGGAACAACGTGCCGCCGTCGGCTTGCTCAAACTTGCCGACCCGGCGTCGATCGGCACCGGTAAAGGCTCCTTTCTCATGACCGAACAGTTCGCTTTCGAGCAGCGACTCGGTCAGCGCCGCGCAGTTGATCGCCAAAAACGGGCCCCCGCTACGGCGACTGTGGTGATAGATGGCGCGTGCGACCAGCTCTTTTCCGGTGCCGCTTTCGCCGAGAATCAAGACGTTGACGTCCTGCCCCGCGACGCGGCCAATCAGCTTGCACACGGAACGCATGGCAGTACTGGAGCCGATCAACAGATCGGGCTTGTCGGCCGGTCGATCTCCCTCCTCGACGAGGGCCGGACGCTTCATCAGGCGGCTAATTTCGCACGCCTGCCGAACGACTTGCAGAACTTGCGTGGCGTCGAGCGGTTTGACGAGGTAGTCGTAAGCCCCGCATTTCATCGCCTCAATCGCCGTTTCCGATGTGCCATGCCCCGTGATGAAAATCACCAGACACTTCGAGTCGCGCTCTCGCAGTTGTCGAAACACTTCCAGTCCGTCTTGATTGCCCAAGCGAATGTCGAGCAGCACGACGTCCGGCGACTCTTCAGTCACCAACCGCGTCCCCTCTTCAGCCGTTTCGGCGGTCAGCACTTGGATGTCTTCGTCCTCAAAGACCTGCTCGATGCTGAAGCGGATGCTGGGTTCATCATCGACGACCAAGAGTTTGTACATGTCATGTCTCCACAACATTCGGCGATATCGGCGCGGTCGATGCGATGTGTTCCAACCGAGTGACAATTGGTAGTTTAACCGAAAAGACCGCGCCGCCAGTCGGTGCATTCGCCGCGGTAAGCGTCCCGCCGTGCTCTTCGATGATTCGGTGGCTGACGGCCAATCCCAATCCGGTCCCACGCTCTTTCGTGGTAATGAATGGCTCGAAGATGTGTTCGATGACTTGTGGCGGGATACCGGAACCACTGTCCGTCACGGTCACTTCGCACAACGGCTTGGTGCCAGCCGCACGGAACGCCAGCGCTTCACTTCGCAGTACGACGGTGAGAGGCCCGCCGTCCGGCAACGCATCCATGCTGTTGAGCAACAGGTTAACGAACACTTGATGAAGCTGCTCGGGATCTCCATCAACCTCCGTCGGCTCATTCGGCATTTGCTGTTCAATATGCACCCGATCTCGAACTGCGCGACCCTCGACGAGGTTTATCGCCCGACCGAGAGTCTCTCGCAAATCGTGACGCACACGATGTTGAATCGGGGGGCGAGCAAAGTCGAGCAGGCTTTGAATCGTGCGTTCCATGCGTGCGATTTCATCCTGAACCACGCCCATTTTCTTTTCGGTCAGGGTGCCACTGGGCAGCTTTCGGCCGATTGTTTGCAACAACAATTTCACAGCCGTCAGCGGATTGCGAAGTTCGTGTGCCACTCCGGCGGCGAGTTGGCCGACAACAGCCAAACGCTCGCTGCGGAGGACTTCATTTCGTGCTGTTTGCAGATTCTTGACGACCTCTGCCAACCGATCTGTCACGACGGCCACCTGGCGATCCAGTTCGTCGAGATTCCCAGGCGTCGAGTGCGATGAGACCTGCAGCGTGCCCAACTCGCCCGAGGCTCCTTCCAGCCGCACTCGAATTTCCGCAAGACGGCGTTGCAATCGCCAAGCAACACGGAAGCCGAGCCACACGCCCATGATCGGTCCCAAGAGCACGATGATGCCGCGCAGCCAAAAGAAGCGCGTGCTCCAAGTTTGCAGTCGCTTTGTGTAGGCATCAATGAGACGCTGATTGACTTCGCGTAGATGTGAGCACCGAGCCGACATCTCCGCCGCCCAAGACCGACTTTGATCCCGCAAAGTGGAGTCCACCAAGATCGCCGTTGGCGATTGCCGGACGTCTTGCAAGACCCGGGTTAAGTCGTCAAAACGATTCCGCAGGAACTGGACGTCCTCTTGTTCGTCGGCCGTCAGTGCCACGGCTTCTGCGGAATCCAAGGCTTCGCGAAAGCTTTCTGTGTCAGCGTCGATACGAGCGGTCATTTCAGACGACGTACCGTGCGAAGCAATTTGAGCAACGACTTGGTGCAACCGCCAAAGGCTGTCCTGCATGTCTCCGGCCGCACGCATCGAAGAGATGTTTTGTTCCAATACCTCCTGATAACCTCGATCCAGCCAAGCGATGTACACCGACGTCGCTGAGCTGAACGCGAGCCATAGTCCGCCCAACAGTAACGTCGGGATCAGGACATCCTTCCAGAGAGGCCATTTCATCGCGGTTCGCAAGGTATTGGGGCAGGCCGAGGTGAAGCCGATTCGACCAGCGGTGGTCGAGTCGTGCCCGAGATGCCGCCGCTCTCGTGGCTCAGGAATGAACGTCATCTCTTCTATGAAATGCCGCAGCAGACCACAAGTCGGCGCGCGTTGTCGCTCGGGACAACAGCAACGACATGGGGAACACGGCCGCAACATCGTCCCCAACACGTGGGCAAGTCCAATCGATTGAGTTAGTCGTCCGCGAGGCGATCATCGAGAACCATCAGGCACTTGTATGCTGTCATGGCAACACTTCCCATCACGTCGGACGCAAAGTCAATGCCGTCGGGGTCGTGAAGTGGTCATCTGATGGGCTGGCGAAAAATCGTGACGCCTACGAGCGATCACTGACCCGATGCAGTGTGGCCTCAGATTGGTTTTGGAAAATAACTTTCCGAACACGACAAGAAACTTTCTTTGTGGCGAATGCCACCACGTCCAGTCGCATGTCCCGCGGAGTTTGTTGCCGGTCCCAAGTCGTGAATGCGACCAGAGTTTTTACCCGCCGCCACAATCTGACACTTGGGTTTGGCACGTGCATTGCCTTGGGATGCCAGTCGTGATGACGGTTCACGAAATCTCCGTCTGTTACATGGTCATGCCATCGGTAGCGGCGGATGGATGGCTGATCACGAATCGTTCGCGGGGCAAGCAAGGATGCAGACAACCGCTATGACCAGGAGGATGCGTCATTCAAAAACGGGGTTCCCAAAATGCTCGTGCTCTCCCGCAAACGCGGTGACGAAATCGTCCTCCCCGGTCTTTACATTTCAAATGCGAGAATGAATTGTCGCACGCCGCCGGCGCATGGTTCGCGGCAGTTTAACGAGGAAACTTATGCCGAAAGTTGCAACGCAGAACCAACCTCATGAGCTCCAGTCACCGACCGCGCGACTGACCATCCAAACACCTTCTGGGCAACGGACACTGACGCCCGCACAAGCGTTTGACCAGGCACATCGCTGGCTGTTGCGCGGCAAATTGAACGAGGCGTCCCAAGTGCTCGACTGGTTGGAGCAGGCGTTGTCAGCCGACCGCCGAGTCGAGGTGTTGAAGGCACGCTGTCAAGCTCGCTTGGGGCAGTACGCGGAGTGCAGCCGAATTTTGAGCAGCACATTTGGCTCAACCGAAGAATTGAAGGATGTCGCAGGAGCGTTGCACACTGCAATCGTGTACTGCGCGAGCGGACTGTTTCCAGCAGCACGTGACGAACTGGAAACGTTATGTTCGCGACACCAAGGCTTGCCATCCGTATGGTTGTTCATCGGTGACGTCTGGCAGACAGTAGGACGTTCCGACAAAGCCATGCAATTGTGGTCGACGGCGGCTCAAAACGATTACGAGCCAGCACTGATTGCCCCGACAGCGCGGCATCGCATTCGAGAAGCGATTGAGGAGGAAAGGCTGGCACCACAGAAATCGCTGTCCCAAACGAGATAGCTTCGTGCTTGGGCACAACGCCAGCCAGCACAGACTACTGGCTCTATCCGTTGTTTTTCTGGTCAGACGAGAGGTTCCACTTGAAACGTACCACATGCTCGATCGTAGTCGATTGCGTCTTGGCTCCCGCGGCACTGTTGGGGGTCGGTCGTCACCAGGTAGGGAATGAGTGGTCCGCAGCAGTAGTTTTCGGAGATGAGGGATGGTCACGCCATCGGCAGCGACAGATGGATGGCTGACCACGAATCGTTCGCGGGACAAGCCAAGATGCCGACAAACGCCATAACCTAGATGGCACGTCATTCGATAACGGAGTCTCCACCATGCTCGTGCTCTCTCGCAAACTCGGTGAAGAGATCGTCCTCCCCGGCCTTGGCGTTTCGATCAAGCTCTTGGATGTGCGGGGCAACCGAGTCCGTCTGGGAATTACGGCTCCACAGTCCGTCTCCGTGGTGCGACGCGAGATCGTGGGGTCCAGTGTGGCGGTGGCTTTCCCGAGTGAAGTTTCGATCAAGGAGTTGGTCAATGATTGCTCGTCGAGTTCTTCTGGCCGTACGGCGTTCGTCTGCAAGAAATGATTACGAGTTTGAACTCCAGCGGCATGGATTTCGAGTGGCGACCGCCGATCACGGCCTCGAATGCTTGGAAGTCCTGCACCGGTTTGCACCCGACGTGATTGTCGTTGAGCCGGAATTGTTGTGGGGTGGCGGCGATGGTGTTTTGGCTGTCATCAGCGACCGGCCGGCGATGCGTCACGTTCCGGTGTTGGTACTCACGAGCGACTGCGATCGCGCCGCCATGTACAGCATTTCGCAGTTCCAGATCAGCGATTTTCTGAGACAACCAGTTTCACCGAAACGCCTGACTGGCCGCGTGGTACGGCTGGCATTCGGCGATCAACTGCCACTGACCGCGGAATCTCGCCTCGGCAACGCAATCGGAGCGCCACCACCCAAGCGAGAGCTGTCGTTATGCGTCGAACAAATGCACTGAGCAGACAGCCGAACGACGGCCCGGCAAAAGGACCGACTAGCGAGAACCATTCTGGACGTTTTCAACGATTGGGCGATGGAACGAGAGGAGCACATTGACATGCTTCGGATGCTTGTGATGGTGGATGGTACTTCCGCGGACGAAGCGGCATATCTCTGGGCTCTGGAGATGGCAGCCGCAGTGCCAATGCATGAGATTGATTGCCTGCAGGTCTGCGGAGCATCCGAAAAACGTGTCGCGCAAGTCTTCCCTTTGTTGACGTCAGTCGAGCCAAGTTTCGGATTGGCTTTCTGCCTGTCATGTCTGGACGACGCCCCCTCGGAAATGGTGGAATCGACACCGTCAGACGTTCAGATCGACAGGTGGCAACACATGGCTCAGAAGTTGGAACTCGGCTTCCGAACGATGACGTGTGATTCTCAACGACGGTTCGATGTGATTCCTCGACTATCCCACCAGTACGAGATGCTTTGCCTGAGCCGAAATTGCACAGCAGGGAACAACGACAAGACGTTTTCCAACCTTGTGGCACACGTCTTACTCAAGACGCCACTCCCCGTCGTCATTTGTCCTCCCGAATACGAGCCGTTGGACCAAATCTCCGCAGTGTGTACCGAACCTAGAAAGGAATCCGCATTGATTCAGTGGGGGGCTGAGTGGGCGGCCCAGTTGTCGCTGCCACTCTGTGTGTACAACGTCGGTACGGAATCATCGATCCAAAATCAGCAACTGGAAGCCGTAACCCAAAGTCTCCTGCGACGGGGCCTCGACTTCAATTGTCGCCAATTCTTGTGTTCTCCGGAGGAATTGATACCGCAGTTTCCGCGCTCTCATCTCGTGCTCATTCCACGAGACGAGCGATGGTGGCTGTGGAGTTCATGGTGCTCGAAAGGGACGGAACACATGATCCGACAGGCCAAATGCCCAGTGCTGGTGTTGCCAGCGTCTGACTCCGACCGTCGAAAATGATCGCCGCTACCTCGATGGAATTGCTGACGGTCAATGTCCCCGGTGCTGAACCTTCAGGGTACGGTCCAAGGAGTTCCAAAGTGACTTTCGATGGCACGCATTTCCCGGTGAACCGGAGACCGTACGGACACAAACAGGCCACGAGGGTCTATCGTCCGTGGGCGACCGCCGACCGGATCACCGGATTGGACGAGTTGCGAATCGATCGGAGGCTCGCATGATTTCAGTTATTATTCCTGTGCTCAATGAATCCGAAACGATTGGTTCCGTGGTCGCCTTCGCGCGGCGCTGCCCGCTGGTAACGGAAGTGATTGTCGTCGATGACGGCTCGCTGGACGACACGCCACGACTGGCGATCGAGGCTGGCGCGCGAGTCATCACCAGCACGCTGCTCGGCAAGGGAGCCTCGATGGAAGACGGCCTGTGGGCCGCACAGAACGAGATCGTTGCGTACCTCGACGGCGATCTGTCCGGGTTGCGCGACGACTTGCTCGAAGAATTGACGCTGCCGATTCGCGAAGGCCGCGCTGATTTCGTCAAAGCTGGTTTCTCACGCCGCGCTGGTCGAGTGACGACTCTGACCGCTCGCCCACTGCTGAAGACCTTTTTCCCTGAACTGAATGCTTTCGAGCAGCCGTTGGGCGGCATCATCGCCGCACGCCGGTCGCTGCTTCGCAATTTGCGGTTTGAAACGGATTACGGCGTCGATCTCGGTTTGTTCCTCGACGCATCCGCCGCTGGAGCGGAACTGGCTCAGGTGGATATCGGCCACATTGAACACGACAGCCATCCGCTGGAAGTGCTCGGCGACATGGCCCAACAAGTCGTCCGCACGCTGCTTGATCGCGCCTCGCGCTACGGACGCCTGACAATGTCGCACGTCCGCGAAGTCACCGAAATCGAGCGGCAGTCTCAAGCCGAATTCTCCGTCGTGCTCAATCGCATCGGTCAGGGGCAGCGGCTCGCGCTGTTCGACATGGACGGCACGCTGCTGCGCGGCCGGTTCGTCGTCAACCTGGCTCAACGCACGAACAAGACAATCGAACTCTCTCGCTACCTCGACAACTTCGATCTCTCGTCCGAAGACCGAACGCGCGGCATCGCCGCGCTGTTCGCCGGTGTCCCACAATCCGTGTTTGAGGAAACCGCTCGAGCCATGCCGCTGATGCCCGGTGCCGCCGAAACGGTCATCGCACTGCGCAAGGCCGGCTACCGAGTGGGCATCGTCACCGACAGCTTTCGCATCGCGTCCGAAATCGTCCGCCGACGAGTCTTCGCCGACTTCAGCATCGCCCACTTGATGCAATTTCAACGCGGTGAGGGCACCGGCCAGATCACGCTCTCACCTGCGATGACGCACCCGCAAGGCTGCCCGCAACACTCGCTGTGCAAGCTCAATGTCATGCAACACGTCCTGGATCAAATGGGTCTGCACGCCGCGGATGTACTGGCCGTGGGAGACGGTGAAAACGACATCTGTCTGCTCAAGGCCGCTGCTGTCTCGGTGGCCGTCCATCCGCAATCGTTCCGAGTCCGCGACGCCGCCACGCACGTCATCGACCAATCGCTCACGGAGCTGCTGAACCTTCCCGGAGTCCTCGATCATCAATCCGCCACTAACGAATCTCTGACTACCGCCCGCGTGGCGTGAAGTTCCCTCCTTGTGATATGTCGGCAGACCCCCGGTTTATTGCAGCTTTCCCAAATTTTCTTTTGTTGGAGTTTCCCGATTGTGCGGCCGAATCATATGGAAAGCGACCGCGTATCGGTTCGATGCGGTTTGTCTCGTGAGTGAAGACCACGGATGGTCAAAATGCTTGCCGATGCCTTCCATCGTCGGATTCGATTCGCGTTGAGCCTTGCGGTCTCGGCGGCGATCGGCGGTTGTGCGACACCATCGGCGAGACACGCGGCAACGACTTCACCTGCGCCCCGTGCCGCCGTCACGGTCAGTTCAGACAAGGTCGCGAACTCTTTGCCCGACGTTCGACATGCCGTCGCGGAAGAGAAGCCGGCCACGTCAACCGACCGCTCAGCGCCGGACGTTGTCCAAGCGGAGCATGTCGAATCGAGCATCCAGCCACCGCCCGCGCCCGCATCGCCAACCGACAGCACGACGGCAGACGGTTTTGCCATCGACCTGCCCACCGTGTTGCGCTTGGCGGGAGGGAACAATCTGCAAATCGCACTGGCGGTTGAACGAGTCAATCAAGCCGTCGCGCGATCCGATGCGGCGGACGTGTTGTGGGTGCCGTCACTGAATGCGGGCGTCGTTTACAACCATCAGAACGGTCGGATTCAGTCCACGCAGGGCGACATCATCGAAACCACTCGCAACTCGTTGTTCGTGGGTGGCGGTGCCGGAGTCGCCAACGCGCCGCTCAACGGTGGTTCCGGTGGTCCCGCTCGCATGTTTGTGGACCTCGCGCTGGTCGATGTGCTGTTTGAACCGCTGGCCGCGCGACAAATGGTGCGAGCCTCGTCCGCCGATCACACCACGACATTCAACGACACGTTGCTGGCCGTCTCTCTCGGTTGGATCGAACTCTCCCGGTCTCACGCACGGCTGGCGATCGCTGAAGAGGCCGTGACGAACGCCACGGAACTCGCGCGCATCACCGCCGACTTCGCTCGCACGGGACAGGGATTGCAAGCCGACGCCGATCGCGCTCAAGCCGAATTGTCCGCTCGACAGCGCGAAGTGCTGCGGACTCAGGAACGAATCGAAGTCACCTCGGCGGAGTTGGCTCGGCTGCTGCGGCTTGATCCAACCGTCCGCCTGCATGTCGCTCAACCGCAGGCGCTGCCTTTGGAGTTCGTGGAAGTCTCCGCTGAATTGCCGGCGTTGATCGAACACGCTCTGCGCTGCCGCCCGGAAATCACCCGCGCGGCCGCCGCGATCGACGAAACCGGCTATCGCCAACGTCAGGAACAGCTTCGCCCGTTGGTCCCGCACCTGTATGCCGGAGTCAGCGGCGGCGGATTCGGCGGCGGCCAAGGCTCCAGCGTGAACAACTTCGGCGACCGAGTGGACTTCGACGTGGCGGCCATCTGGCAGTTGCAGAATCTGGGCCTCGGAAACCGAGCACGCCAAGACGGACAAGCCAGCCGCCACCGTGAAGCTCATCTCGCCGCCCATCAAGTGCGCGAACTGGTGGCGATGGAGGTCACGCAATCGCACCGACAACTACAACTTCGCCGCGACCAGATCGACTTGGCTCGCCGCCAGGTCGAAACCGCACGCGACGCCTTGCGACACAACCTCGAAGGCATCCGCAACGGCCTGCTGCGCCCCATCGAAATTCAACAAGCGATTGCCGCCCTCGCGACCGCGCAAGAGGCATGGCTCGATTCCATCAGCGACCACAACCGCAGCCAGTTCCAACTCCTGCGTGCCATCGGCTCACCGCCGAGTGCCACGAGCAATGTTGACTCGACAGGTAGCGGCCCACCGTCTCAGTGAAGATCGACGGCCGCGCGAGGTCAGACCACTCCTGCAACCGGGAAGGCGAGTGAGCAAGTCTCTCCGGGATGATCACTGTGACGCCCGATAAGTCGCACGGGACGTGGCTCAATCTCGGAGCCTCACAGATGAGTGAGGAGTGGGACATGAAATCACATTCCCGTTGGCCCTGGTGGGGCCGAGGAATTTGTCCCAACGCTAGGCTGAATTGGACGCGGGTAGGCCGACGGCTGAATTCCGACAAGTCGTCCGAACACCCAGCCCACCGGCTCTTGTCGCTCACTGTACTCGACTCCGTTTTCGTCTGACGCGACAGGGACAGACTGCTGGACAGCACGAGATGGCGGGCGAGTCCATGCGACAACACCCGCGGTTGCGATCACGAACACAGCAACTGTCTCACAAATAATCCGACCTCGTGTCATGGCTGCACCTCTTTCGCTTTGGAGATCACTGATGACATTTTCCAAGTGCGTCGGAGACGGAACACACTTCAACGAGATCCCGATCCCTGAAACATTCCGCCGCAGGGCGGTGCGTATTGCGGTTCTTGGTACGTCGGGCCGGAACCCGAATAGCCGCCGGGGGCTGACATCGGACCACCATGAGCGCGGCAAGCGCCTCCCTGGCAGTTCCCGCAGTTGTTACATCCCGGAACAAGCAAGAACGTCATCGCAATGCCGCAGAACAACCCCAATAATCGCCAATCCGTTTTCATGTCGAATCCTTTCGTAATGTGTTTGGCTGGGAAGAAGTAATGTGTTTAGCTGGGAAGAAGTAGACGACGCGAAACCATCCATGTTTTCGGCATGCCCGAGAGGTCGTCTCTGTGTGTCGGCTCACATTCGGCAAACTTGCTCAACAAACAATCCATCAGGGGTCAATGGGACTCTGGACTACTTTGCGAAGCAACAGGAATGATCGGGAATGTTTGATGTCCCTCATTTTCGTGCGGCACTGCGAAGCTTCGCGCGGTCGTTCAATCCCCAGTCGTAATCGAGGTATGAGATGGACACGGAACCGCTCCTGGCGAGCTGCTGTGACGCGGCATCCGGTAAGTAGGGACTGATGGCGCGGAGTTGTTCCGCTTGATTCGCCCCGAAATCCTCGGCAAACCAATTCAGGACTTGCGAGAGCTGCATCGTGCGGCGATTCGCATCGTAAGCGAACTTCGAGCGGTCCGCGAAAAACGCCTTCGCGTTGACCGACAACTGCTGATCCAGTTCGCTCGCGGTGTACGCCCGATTCAGCAATCGTGGACAACCGATCGACGCACACACAATCGCGAAGTGAATTCGCGGCTCGCCCATCTTGCGGAGCACTTCATGTTCGATCTGTTCCAGCGAGTAATTCCGACCCTCAACGGGCAGCACGAGGTCTTTCCAAATGTTGTAGCCAAACACCTTCGCTGTGTGGTTCCGAATGCTCGAAGTTGGATATTCCCGCAGGATGCCTTTCATTGTCGCGGCGTTATAGGCGTTGATCCAAAACGCCAGCCGCGCCTCGCGACTAGATTGACCACTCAACGATGCCGACGACAAGTGCCGCAGGTATCCATCCAGAGCCTGCTGGTCCGATGCGGACGACTTCCACGCGGAATAGTCCACAAATCCCCTCGCATCGACATGCTTTTGCAACAGCGTATCCCAAGCCGAGTGATCAATCCGTTCGACCGAAACTCGCTGAGCCACCGCCACACTGGACCCCACGGTCACAGTCGGTCCCGCCTCGCAAGACGACTTCGCCAGAGTCACTGCCAACAGCGCCATTAAAACCACTGTCAACCAAGATCGCATAGGTCACTTCCTTGTCGTTAGGTATCCAATTTCTTCTGGACAATTTCTCCGGATGCCATGACACAACGTCGTGGCCAACCACGCCAACATCATCGTCGAGCGATGACCACACTGTCTGTGAGCTGGGTCACAGTTCAAGTTCACTTTCCCAAAGCCCGCTGAGACCACTAGGAGTCTGTCCGAGATTGATCTGCTCACCGAGCGGGGAATCTGGGATTCTGATGTCCGCTGGAGGAGAGCGGTAAAAATCGTGGCCTCTCGGAGATGTGGATCATGGATGATCGACTCAAACAGTTTCGCGTGTGGGATGTGATGGAAGGTCGTCGCGAGATTTTCTGCCCAGAAGACAGTCTTCCGGAGGACGATCTCGTGTTCTTTTTGTTGGACCTGATTCCGCAACTCGACCTGACTGCGATCTACGGCTTCTACTCGACAGACCTGCGGGGGCAGCCGCCTTTCGACGGCGAGATGATGACCACCTTGCTGGTCTATTCGTACTCGGTGGAAGTGTTCTCCAGCCACAAGATCGCCTTGGCTTGCGAACGCAATCTCGCCTTCCTGGCCATTGTCGGGAACGACCGTCCAGACTTCCGGACCCTCAGTGACTTTCGCAAGCACCATCAGGCCGCGATGAAGCCGCTGTTCCTAGAAGTGCTGCGCGTGGCCGGCGAACTGGGCTTGGTCAAGCTTGGGAATCTCTCGACCGATGGCACGAAGATCGAAGCCCATGCGTCGCGCCACAAGGCCATGAGCTACGGCTACCTGACCAAGGATCTGGAGCGACTCCAGGCCGAGATCAACAAGCCGCTGGAGAGCGCCGACAGCGTAGACGCCGAACAGGACGGGGCCTTGGGGAGTCGTCGTGGTGATGAACTGCCCGACGAGTTGAAGCGGCGGCAGGAGCGGATCGAGAAGATCCAAGAGGCGAAGGCACGGCTGGAAACCGAAGCACGGGCGCGCGCGGAAGCCGAACAACGGGAGCGCGACGCGGCCACCGCGCAGCGCGAAGCAAAAGGGAAGTCTCGCAAAGGCAAGCTGCCGGCCCCCATCGACCCGACTCCGGCCGCGAAAGCTCAACCGAACTTCACCGACCCCGAGGCGAAGATCATGAAGCGCAGCAACAAGGGGTCGACTATTGCTTCAACCCGCAGGCCGTGGTGGACAGCGCGCACCAGATCATCGTGGCCGCCGCTGCCAACGACAAGCAGCAAGCCGTGCCGCTGGCGAAGGCGGCCCTGGAAAACTTGGCGGCGGCGGGCATCGAGTGGCCACGCGATGGGCAGGGCCAACCCCAGCCGGTCCCCAACACCGCCGACACCGGATACTTCAGCGAAGTCAACGTCCGCGACGTGACGGCGATGGGCTTCGATCCGCATTACGCGACGGGCCGCCTGAAGCACCACGCGCCGCCGGCAGCCGATCTCAGCGAGTCGGAAGCCGTCGTCGCCGAGAGCCCGAAAGACGCGATGTCGCGGAAGCTCCAAGGCGCAAGCTGTACGCGGCCCGCAAGCACATCGTGGAACCGGTGTTTGGCCAGATCAAAGGCGTGCGCGGCTTCCGCAAGTTTCTGTTGCGTGGTTTGGAACTGGTCTCCGCCGAATGGCAACTGATCTGCCTGACGCACAACCTCCTGAAGATTTGGAGATTCACTTTCAGCCTTCGTTGACCTCCTGCGCCCCCGGTGCGCGCCGAGGTCGGCAACGACCTTCGGCGAGCACCTCAGCAGCCCCCAATCGAATGACACATCGCAATTCTTGGACGAACTCCTAGAGTAGCACTGACATACCGGAACATCAGTTCCGCTCGTGTCACACCAAAATGTGATTACCTACTGACCGGAATGGAAATCCCTAAAGACCAGCCGCATTGAAGAAGGCGGGGATGAGGTCGTTACGACGGCGGAAACGACGAATGGCGTTGAGGAGTTCGTGGCGATGAGTGGACAGATCCGGGCTGCAGACGTTGGCCA
>JACRIH010000379.1 GCA_016235885.1 Planctomycetales bacterium
CGCGAGTACTCGCCGGCCTCCGACGGAGCGAGTTTCTTGACCGTGGTGCGGTCGATTTTGTTCACGAGTTGCTCGAACCGTCGCCACGAGTCGCCTCGCTGCGAGATGAATTGCCGCTTATTCATGGGGGAGTCCCTCCGGCTGCCGTCTCCAAAGTCGCATCGTTTAACCGCGACCCAACGGGGAGAGCGCGTCCGTGAGTTGAGAGTCGACCAAACGCGCTCCCCGTTGGGTCGCGGTTAAACGAGCCGCCGTTCCCGTTGTCGTCGTCATCGTGAACCTGATGAAACGTGGCAAAGACGCGGGCCAAAAACGCCATCGGATATTCCATGACCTGCTTGCGGTCACTCTGGAAATCCAGCCGCTTGGCCAGCACCTTGGCCAGCACTACCGCCATGTCGTGGCCGCGTCGATGTGTCAGTGCCGATCGGCGACCGAGAAAGCTCTCGATCAACGCCAGCGTCCGGGAACTCGGGACAAAGCCGCTGATTTCACTGCGTGGCAGCGGTTGAATCTTTTCGAGAATGATCGGCTCCAACGGCAGCCGCACGCGGCGCTCTTCGACCACGATCGTCCGCGCGACGAGGTCACCGAGCCTGCGAAAATTCCCCGAGACCAGCATCGAGCAGAACCCGATCCCGAAAAACGGGAGGTTGTCCGCTGCTCTCACCAGGTTCCGCAGCAGTGCCGACCAAAACGTGATGGGATAGCCCCCCTCCTGAATCACCCGCAGTCGCAACAACGCCTTACCCAGCGTCCGCCCGCGAAAAAACCCCTCGCTAATGACGTAGTAGCCCCACTCGATGAGGAACGCGAGCAACAGCAGAATTCCAATGGACAGCCCAGGGAGCGCAATTCCAGCGCACCCCAGCACGATGCTCGCCACGATCATGATCCCGATGCGAATGACCAGGTCGATCAAATACGCCCCCAATCGGGCGGCCGGCCCGGCGAGTTGGTACGTGAGGACGACGTTCTCGGGCGTTTCGATGCGTAACGACAAGTCAAGCCGTTCCGCAAGCGCCGAGACGGCCGCTGGGGTTCGCATCAACAGCGGATCGGTGTGAGATTGAGACACGGAGACGATGTTGTGCGGTATCTGCGGCGAGATGTCAAATCAGTCCACTGATGTATGCGATGTAGGATGGGCACTCTTGCCCGTCCGATTATTATTTGCGAATCAATCAATGACGGACGGGCAAGAGTGCCCATCCTACGGGAGGACCGGTTGATTGACACTCAAAACCTGGTCACCCGCAACCTCCTCCATCTCCACCGTCGATCCGTCGGGCCAGCGGATGGCCAGCTTGTCCACTTTCGCCGCCGCACCCAAGCCGAATGTGACCGGCAATTCGGACTGCGAGAGATAGCCATGCGTCGGCGTGACCAAGCGCGTCATGATTTGCGAACCGACATGGGCCTCGACCCGCGCTCCGATGGCATCGCGGTTTGGAGCAGTACCAACTAGCTTGACTCGCAGCCAATGATGGCCGAGCTGCTGGTCATTTCGCAGCAGACGGGGTGCTGCTCCCGTCGCCATCAGAATCACGTCCAGATCACCATCGCCGTCGATGTCGGCGTAGGCGGAACCACGACCGACCATCGGCTTCGAGAAGTCTTCGCCGCTCTTGTCTTTCGGAATGGCCGCGAATTCGGAGGCTCCCTTCGTGCCACAATTCCAATAAATTTGTGGTGGCTGCTCGTAGGTTTGGCTTTGCTGGACCTTGTGGATTTCATCTTCGAGGTGGCCGTTGGCCGCCAGCACATCCAGCCGGCCATCGAGGTCGTAGTCGAAGAAGAACACGCCGAACTTGAGCAGCAGCCGCGACGGTGGGCCAATCCCCGTGGCGACGGCGTCGTCACTGAACTGCATCGACGTGCCACGCGTGCAGTACAAAGCGGTCATCTCGTTGGCGAAGTTGCCGATCACCACGCCGAGCGTGTTGTCATTGCGGAAGAAGCCGGCATCAATTCCCATCGCCCCACGTGCCTGCCCCGCGTTGTCGAACGCCACGCCAACCAAAGCCCCGATCTCTTCGAAAGTGCCATTTTGCTTGTTGTGGAACAAAAGGTTTTGCACCGTATCGTTGGCCACGACAATGTCGATCCAGCCGTCCCGGTCCACGTCAATCGGTGCGACTCCCAGCGACTTCGGTTGCGGCACGCCCGTGTTCGGATTCTTGACCTGCAACCCGGCCGCAGCGGTCACGTCAGAGAACTTGCCTCCACCGTCGTTGCGAAACAGATACGGAAACGCCCCCTCGAACGCGTCCGGTCGGCAGTACGCTCGGCCGGCGCCCACGAGACGGCAGTCGAGGGCGTGGTCGATCTCCGCCGACCAGCGAATGTAATTGCCGACGAACAGGTCGAGATCGCCATCGTTATCGAAGTCGAGCCACGTGCAGCTCGTGCTCCACTGCTGCGGCGTACCGCCGACGCCGGCCGATTCCGTCGCGTCCCGAAACTTCCCCTGCTCGTTGTGAAACAGATGATTCAATCCGACGCCGGAAATGAACACGTCAATCCATCCGTCTCCGTCGTAGTCACCGACTGCCACACCCTGGCCGTAGAACGTGACGTCCAACCCCGAACCCTTCGTCACGTTTTCGAAGTGGCCGGTTCCGTCGTTGCGGTACAGCTCCATCGTCGGTGCCGGACTTCCTTTTGGCTGCTGGCCTGGCCAGTCGCACGAATTGATGAACAACAAATCCTGATCGCCATCGTTGTCGAAATCGAGGAACGCACAGCCTCCACCCATCGATTCGGGCAACAGCTTTTCGCCCCGTGCTCCATTGTGGTGAACGAATGTGATGCCCGCCTTGCTGGTGATGTCCGTGAATGTGACGTCAGGCAGCGCAACTGATGGCGACTCGCGCTTGATGGGCGGTTTGTATTCCGTCTTCACTGTGGCCGGCGGCGGCTTAGGACGGAAAAACCAAACGGCGAAGCCCGCCCCTCCCACGATGAACAGACCGATGACGATCAGTGACCAGCCAAATGCCCGGCCGATGACCGTGTCGTCCTGGGGGACGTGCTCTCCCGCATTCGGTGCGCCCGAGGAATTCTGTTTCGCACTCACTGACCACCTCCGAGGGAAGATTTGCGATTGTCGATTTGCGATTGCCGATTTGCCGGACTCTGTTCTTCTCCGCGTCTGCCGTCCACAACAGGATCACCGTCCTGCTTTCCATCCGCCGTCACCAATCCCGGTGCCCCCGTGCGATTCAGCGGGTAGATCACCAGCCGCTCGGCCGCGTGGTTCGCGGCGGGATTGTCCTTGCGGGCCAGGTTGATCGCCCGATCCTGCGCGTTGTCGTCCGGTTTGTAACGGGCATGGAGCTTTCGATGCTCGTCCGCCTGCTGTTCGTCTCCAAGCTGGGTAAACAGGAGCGACAGGTTGTAGTGAGCCATCACGTCTTCGGAGTCGACTCGCAGTGTCCGCTCGAACTGTTCGACCGCCTGTTTGAACAACGCTTCCCGTTCGGATTTGCGTTCGTCGCCAAGCTCCTGCTTCGCTCGCTCGAACAACGTTTGGCCAAGTTCGTTGATCACGACCAGATCCAGACTGAAATCGAATCCTCGTTTGCGCCGCTCATCCGTCTGGTCATACAGAGCACTCCGAAAGTTCTCGATCGACTTGTCGAGGTATCCCTGCTGCTTGTTGACCAACCCGGTCAACCAGGTAATCGTCCACGCCGGAGCCGGCGGTTTCTGCGATTCGGCCGCCCGCCGCAAGGCATCCACCGCGTCGTCGAGACGCCCTTCCGAATAGTACACGCGAGCCAGATTCAGCGGCCCGTCGAATCGTCCCGACTTCTCGACCTCGCGAAACGCCTCTTCCGCCTGTCGGAGTTCCGACCGGCCGGTGATCTGCGTGCCGGTCTGCCCCTCCAACAGCAGTCCGATTCCGTAGTCGTTCCATCGTTGCCAAAGATCGGCTTCGACGATGGCGGACTTTTGCGGCTCGATCGGTTTGTCCACGCCTTCCACTGGGAAGACGATCCGGTCGGACGCCAGTGTGGTCACGGGGAGTTCGTTGCGGTACGGCTTGTCCCGCTCGAAGCCACGGATCGGCTTGTCCCCCGGTTTGCTCGTGCGCGTGACGAAGTCCATGTAAATCTTGTCGAACTTGCGGTAGTTCAGCTTCACCTCGACCTCGATTGGTGCCGTCAGGTTCTCGGGGAGTTGCAGCTCGTAATGCACGACGGCCGCTGCACCCGGTGGAATCTGATGGTTGTACAGCGGCACGAAAATGTCCTGCGGATTGCGGCGGTCGATCCGCTTGCCATCCCGGTCGAGCATGTACACGTTGATGAAATGCGACCACGGATCGACCGACCCGTCATCGCCGATGCCGCCGCTTTTGCCGATGACTTTCCCACCGCTCGTCGCGGTGACTTCGACCCACACTTCATTCGAGTCCACCGTCCCCTGTGTGAAATGGTGCCCCATCTTGACCGTGCGAACGACGCTTTCGAGCAGGTACTTTTCGCCCGATCGCAGGGTCGGCACGTCAGGCCGCAGCGGCGCATGCAACTTGCCGTCCACGGTGCCTCCCTCCTTGACTCCGAAGACATCCACGCGCATCGCCCCGGCCATGAAGTCCTGGTGCTTCTTGATGAACTCCGGCTCGTTCCGCAGCCACGGCAGAGCCGTGTTCGCCGCTGGGAACAGGTGGTCGTGAATCGTCAGCTTGCCGGATTGATCGAACAGTCTGGCTCCGAAATCATTCGAAGCGGCGAGCGGCATGTGACACGCCGCGCAGTTCTGCTTTGCCTCGGGCGGATAATAGAAGCTGCGGATGCCATGCCCCGAGACACCACTCAAAAAGTACGAATTGTAATGGTCCTGCCCGCGCAGGAATTCCTTGTAGTTGTTGAGCGCGTAAGGCAGGTGAACCTTGTGACATGTCGAACAGAACTCGGCCGTCTTGTGATGCGGTTTGAGAAACGTCTTTTTGTGGAAGCTCGGCTTGGCTTTGACGAGCTGCTGGTTCACGTACTGCAAGATGGCATTGTCGCTGAACGCGAACGGATAGTGCTGCGGTTCCTCAATCGTGTAGTCGCCATTCCCTTTCGTGCTGTTGACGTGGGTCATGGCGTGGCACACGGTGCAGGTGATTCCCGCGTGGGCCGTCGCGTGATTCACGTCATCAAATTTTGGGTCGTCGAACGCCCCGCTCAGGAACGGCACGGGGTCATGACACCCGGCACACCACCGCGACGCCTGCACGTTGCCATCTCGCTTGAGCGACACCTGCCGCGTCTCACGCACGCTCGCCAAGTACGCAGGATTGCTGAACGAACTCATCCGGTGAGCGCTGTGCAAATGACCTTCGTAAGCGTCCGCGTGGCATTTGATGCAATAGCTGTCGTCCATCATCAGTGTCTTCGCGGGGATGAAGTTGCCGGTGGATGTCTTGACCAGCGACGGTTCAAAATACTTTGCCCCCTCCTTCGGTCCGACGACGTTCCAATTTCGTGGGTCTTGCGAATGCAGCCCCACCATCGCCGCGACGACGGCTCCCACGAGACCCGCGTACGCGAATCCCCATTTCCATTTGATCCGTGGCCCGGCCAGTCGATGCAGCCAGTACAGCCAGCCGCACGCGAGCGGGCACCCGACATGCGCCCAGTACGCGACCGATCTGCCCGTCAGCATTTTGAATTGGAAGCTGCCGATTTCGATCCGCATCAGCATCAACCCCGTCAGCAGCACGGCGACTGCCACCGCGAACAGCGCGTACCCGACTCGCACGGCACGGCGATTCCGCCGCCCTCGAGCCGCCACCATGTGCGCGACGCCAAACACGAGAAACGGCAGGATCAGCAGCAATCCCAGCACGAGGTGCGCGAGGAACATCAACTGATAGAAATAATTCTGGTACGTCAGACCCGACTTCCACTCCAGCCACGTGATGCTGGAAAGGTAGACAGAGTTCGCCCCAAGCAACGCCACAAGCACGAGCACGAAGATGAGCAACTTTTTGAGCCGCGGGCTGACCGCTGGGACGTAACCCGTTGGTCGCGGCATTCCCGCCGGCCGCTGGGGATCGGAAACAAAGGACATCGGAAGCCTCTCGAATGAATTAAAGATAAGGGTCGGGGTGTGCGGCACTGTCAGCAATCACGCGCCGCGACCCCGATGTGTTTGCGTCTCAGGCGAGCGGGGCGGCGTTAGCCCCCCCCGGTAGTCAGGACACGCATGACCGGAGGGCCAACGCCACTCCGGTCACCGAAAAAGTCACGTCCAGAACGCGGCGGAGCAGTCCAGACCGACTACGATCGTGGCGGCCGACAAAGTCGCCGATGATGGCCATCACACTCGGCGACGGCAGTGACATGGAGACGGTCCCCGCACGAATCGGCCGCGACCGAGACATCGGTCAGCAGCGTCGCGACGTCTAGTTGTCCGTTCGTCAACACATTCGGAGTGGATGGGGGCGCCGAGGGCATCGGATGCTGTCCACGACAGGCCGGGCCATGACACGGCGGGACAAACGGACTTGGGGCAGACGACGGCTCCCGGTTGAAATCAGAATGCGGCGAGTGCCGGATCATCGCGGCTGACTGACCGTGAATCGCGACATAATCACCGCAGCGTGCCAGCACCGAAGAATCCGGAACCGTCGCGAACAGCAGTCCCAGAACAATCGCCGTCGAACATCGTCTCACAAATTGACGACGCGGCTGGGTAGGCATCCGCGTGATCGAATCGATGGCTGCGAAAGTGGACATCGCGGAAGGCTCTGCAAACTCAACGGATCGCACAAAAGAAACGCCAGTGAATTTGACGTGTCCAAGTATGCAAGCCGCCTTAGAGGTCGTCAAGACGCGAAGTAGGATGGATGAGACGTCCATTCTACCTCTGCCTACTGTCCCGCCACTGGCTGCCCCTGTTTCCCGCGCACTTCCTGCAATCGTCCCCTGTATTTTTCATACAACCGCGTGTGGCGACTCTCTGCCGTGTAAGGACGGCCGTTGACAAAGATGGCTTTGTATTGGCTCGTTTGCTGAAGCGGTGAGCCATCCGTCACGATTACGTTGGCCAGCTTGCCGGCGGTGAGCGAACCGATACGGTCGTCCAGCCGCAACACTTTCGCCGCGGAGAGTGTGACGGACTTTAAGGCGACGTCGACCGGGAGGCCGTATGCAGCGGCCATTCCCGCTTCGAACGGAACGTTGCGGCTGTTTGGTCCGTGATTCGACCGGATGCAAAACGTCACTCCTGCCTCGTGCAGTCGGCCGGCGGCAGCGTACGGGGCGTCGAACGGGTCGTGCTCTTCGACCGGCGCGTGCATCACCGGACCGAGGATCACGGGAACGTCCCGCTTCTTCAATTCGTCGGCGAGCTTCCACGCATCGAGGCCGCCAGTGATCACGATCTTCAGCTTCTCCTTCTCTGCAAACAGCAACGCTTCGGCAATTTCCTGTCGCCTGTTGGCCTCGACGAAGATCAGCTTTTCTCCGCGCAGGTACGGGCCGAGCGACTCGTAGCGCGGGTCGGCAATCGTGCGGCCGTTCGCAACAGCGGCCGCGTCGTTCGGTTTCTCGCCATCCTTAGATTTGCCGTTCATGTTGATTTGATGGTAGAGCCGCCCCTGTGCCAGAAACTCTCGCAATTCCTCGATTGGTTTTTCGGTTTCCTTACCTTGCGGCCAGGTGATTTGCAGACCCGCTTCGAGATCCATCGTCATCTCGGGTACGGTCCAACCGTCGAGTTTGATGATCGAAGCCTGCCCCGAAATGATCCCGCCGCTGGGGCGAATGAGAATCGTGGTGATCCCGCCAGCGCGGGCGACCGGGATCAATTCGGAATCGGGATTCACCGCGACGGCCGCTCGCAGGTCGGGCTGGAACAAACCCGACTCCTTGTCGTCATGCGTTTCGCGGACCTTGCCGATCTCGACCAAACCCACCGTCGTCCCCGCGTCGATCAGGCCGGGGTAGACGTGCAGCCCCGCGACGTCGATCATTTTTGTGTCCGTCGGCACCTGCACTTTCAAGCGGTCACCGACCCCCGTGATCTTGTCGCCGTCGATGATCAGTGTCCCGTCGGCAATGTCGTCCGCATCGACCGGATGCACTGTGGCTCCGACGAGTGCGTATCTGCCTGTTGGTGACAGTGCGAGGTCAAGCTTCTTCGCTCGCACTTCGGCCGTGGGCAGCGCAAGAACCAATGGCTGTCCCGATGTCGCGGCAGCCGCGCTCGACATCGCCGACGGTTGTGACGCCCGCGAAAACAGAACCTCGCCGTCGATGATCGTGTATTCGCAACGCGACAACGCGCTGAGTGGATGTCCGCTGAAGATTGCGAGGTCCGCGTCTTTGCCCACGTCGATCGATCCAATTCGCTCGGCGATCCCAAGTTCCTTCGCCGAATTCAACGTGATCGTCCGCAGGGCCGCTTCGGGTGACAGCCCGCCATACCGCACGGTTTTTGCGGCCTCGACGGACATGTGCCGGATCAATTCCGGATCGTCGCTCTTGATCACCACGTTCGCCCCGGCCTCCTGCAACAGCGCCAGGTTGTACGGAGTCGCGTCGTACGCTTCGACTTTGTACGCCCACCAATCAGAGAACGTGCTGCAACTGGCTCCGTGAGCCACAATCTCCGGAGCCACTTTGTACCCTTCCAGCACATGCTGAAGCGACCACACGCGGATGCCCAGGTTCGAGGTGACGCGGAGCAGCATCATGATTTCATCCGCACGGTAGCAGTGACTGTGGATGAAAATCTGATGATCGAGGATCCCCGTGAGCGCTTCGAGACGCAGGTCGCGGCGAGGCGGCAGCGGGCGTGCGGCCTCAGCCGGCAGCTTCGCGACCGCGGCGTTGTGCTCCATCCACCGGCGACGGTAATCGGCCGCTTCGAGGAACGCCCGATTGATCGTCGCTTCGACGCCCAAGCGAGTGTTCGGGAACCGGTTCGTCTGAAACTTCACGTTCTCGCCGAGGGCAAACTTCACTCCCTGCGGGTTGTCTCGCAGGATCTGGTTTCGCGAAGGTTCGCCGTATTTCATTTTGACGACGGCGTCCTGTCCGCCGATCGTGTTTGCCGAACCATGCAGCAATCGCGCCGTCGTCAGCCCGCCGGCTCGCGCGCGGTACGATGCCGGATCGTCGGATCGCACAACATCTTTCACTCGCACTTCGGGCACGATCGACAGCGTGGCTTCATTCACTCCCGACAAGCCCTCGGGGAACATGATGTGGCTGTGTGTGTCGATCAGGCCTGGCGTGACATAGCGCCCCGCCGCGTCGAGCACTTCGACACCGTCATCCGGCTTGAGGTCCGCGCCGATCGCGACGATCTTGCCCTGCTTGATCGCAATCGACGTGTTTGGAACGAATTCGCGGCCTGAGACGAACACGATGCCGTTCTTCACAAACAGGTTTCCGTTCGTCGGAGTTCCTTGGCGCTGGCGGTCGGAATCGAGTTCTGTCGGCAGTTCGATCGCAACTTTGGTGGCCGGATCGCCGGACTTCGCATTCGCGGCCGGGTTACCATCCTCAAGCGTGAGTTGCACAGGATTCTTGCCCGCTTCGGGTTTGGTTTCGGTCGGTGCTGGAGCCGGCTTGCGGGTGGCGGTCCATTTGGTCGCGCCCCCGAACGCCGACTTGAGCGTTCCCGCGAGTGCATCGCGCTGCTCCGGGTTGACATCAGCCGCGAGCTTCAATTCCAACGACTGCGCGCCGACTCCGATCGCGACCACGAGTTCGAGCTTCTTGTCCGCGATCTTGCCGCTCGTCACTTTTCCATCACCCTGGCTGCTGTGGAACACGCCGCTGATCGCTTGCTGCGTCTGACGCAGATCGAGCTGTGCCGGCACCTTGCCGTCCGCCGACTCGATCTCGATGTTCCACAGCCCGGTCAGATTCAATTCGCTCCCTGCGGGGCTGGCCGGTAGAATCGGTGCCGCGTCCTTGTGGTATTCGAATTTGATCCCGTCCGCGAACACGAACCGCACTTTGCTGCGTTCGTCATCGAACGCCCCCGTCATTACGACCACATGAGCCAGTTTGCCCGGCGTAAGCGTGCCGAGTCGATTTTGTTGTCCAAGCAGCGCAGCCGCGTCCCGCGTGAGGGCGGCGAGGGCCGCTTCGCGTGACAATCCCAACTTGATCGCCAGTCGAAGCGACTTGAACACGTCCGCCGGCTCCTTCATCCCTTCCGAGCTCACCGCGAACGGAATCTTTGCAGTCGGTAACGCCGCCAGGCCGGCCACACGCTCCTTCCATCGGTCTCGACGATCCTGTTGCACTCGCAACGGCTCTTTCTTCTTGGGAGCGAGCGTGTTCGCGCTTTGATCCGTTTCGATCTTGGGTTCGTCTCCAAAATCCAACCGGGCGATGACACCAATGGTTCGCGGTTTGAGTTCGTCGACGCAACGAAAGGCATCACGTCCACCCCACACGATCGGTTTCAGTTGGTGCTCCTCGCTGAACGCAAGCGCCCGGCGAATGTCATCCACGCCGTTGGCAACGAAGAGTGGCGTGCGGCGTTGCTGGAGCAGTTCGTACAGCATGTCGAGCCCCGCATCGTGCGCCGGCCGTTCGACCCCGGCGACCCCTTCACTGTACAGCTTGAGTTGCTGCGCATGATGATTCGCGTCAGAGAACGCCTGCCGCAAGTGAGCAAACGCACCCATCAATGTCGCGGGATAGCCGGACGAACCAGGCGCGAACAATTGCAGTTCAGCAACCGTCGGACTGGCGAGCAGCGATTCCCGTTGCGGTGTGCCGCTCGTACTGACCAGCGCTCCGAGTCCCGATGCGACCCGCCCCGAAGGGACCACGTGCAACGCGGTGAACCCCAATTTGCGACGGTTCTCCAGTTGCGGTGCCTCAAGTTTTAGCGCGTCGGCGGAGAGAAAATCGGGGGTCAGGCTCTTTCGATTATCAGGTGGCGTGGCCGCCAGCGCGAAGCGTCCGAAGTCGATGGGCCGACTTCCTGGCAGCACGGGAAGTTTGTTTGAATCAATCCCGTCCGAGGTGGCCGCGTCGATGAACCCGGAGTAGACCGTGAGCCCTACCGCGTCGATCACTTCGGCGTCGGACGGGATTTCCACATCCTTTCCCACCGCCACGATGAGGCCGTTGCGAATGATGACTCGTCCCTCGTCCAACACTTCTTCCGGTGAGACGACAACCCGGGCCTTCACGATCGCGAACGCTTTCGGCTCAAACCCCACCGCGCGATCCGCCGCCAAACTCGATCCGCCGCGCAGCCCGATCATTAGCGAAGCGTACAAGAGAATCGCCGAGCAACAAACGATGCACGAGGACTGGAACCAGCGCGGAGTCGGGGGTTGCGTTCGCATGGGCGTCCGTCGAGAGTTTGCGAGAAGTTTCGTCGAGCTGCGCGGCCGATCAACGAATCGACAGCCTCGGCATGGCTTTCCCAAGCTAACATCCGCGCCGATCTCTGCCTATCGTTTGTTTCTCATCCGACCGGGAAAAACCTGATATTCTTCGCAGACATCAATTGACACAAGTCCGCCGAAAGCTAACATACCACCACAGTTGATGTCTCAGATCTGGCTGAGGCAATCAAAAATCCGGCCCCGTAAGTGTGTTGCCGGATCGACAGGAAACAGAGTTGGTGGCACAGCCCCCTCGGAAGCCTGATTCGCTCGGTTTGAAATGAATGAACCCCGACGATCGGCTGGTTGAAAAAGTTCAACCCCTCATGCTCTTTGAGAGTGGGTGTTATTTTGGTGCCGCGAAGTTCGCCTGAATCTCGCACGAATGTTGCGGTGGGCGAACGTTGGTTTTTGCGGTTGGTTACGTCCCGCACAGGAAATGGAACGCTGTTTCGCGAACCTCTCGCCACATGAATCGGTGGCCAAAGCCGGGAAAACCTCGGTCGCCCCTGAGGTCGTCTATGTGCGTCTCAAGCCGCGCGGGAATTCAGATTGCCAGTGCAGGTGCGTGTTAACGGATTAACTCAACCAGTCGTGACGATTTCAGTCGGATCGTGTGAGATTCGATTCGCTGTCGCGTGGCTAGGAGCCTGTCTTTGTCTGGGGAATAGGGATGTTTCCCTGCAACGCCGGAGCGAATGCTCCGACGTTAGCTGTTCGTCGGCGATGGCGTCGAACGGCTGAAGTGTGTGTCGGGAGGGCGGCATATTGTTCGAGGTGCCCCCACCGCCGCGTGCTCGAAATTGTTCGTATCAAATCTCTTTTGGAAGTTTGTGTATGCCCCCGAAGCGTTCTGAGTCTGCCGACGACGAATCCGTCAATCCTCCCACCGAGTCTCGTTTACAAGACGAGGCCGATCATTTCATCGACGAAGTCGCGGGAGCTCGCGGCGATGGCGATTCGGACACCGGGCCGAGCGAACCTGCCGGGCAAGGCACTTCGTCGGGCGGAGAGCAATCGCCCTATCCTCGCCGTCGCCGCCGTCGTCGCCGCGGAAGTCCGCCGACTGGATCTCGTCCGGCAGGTGATCGGCCGCAGTACGGGAATGGCCAGAATTCGGGAGCGGGAGGCGGCCGTGCGCCGCGATCATTTCAGCATCAGGGCCAGAATGGCCGTGGGCGATTTCGGGGCCGAGACAGTAACAGTGGTAGTCGAGACAGTGGTGGACGCGACAATGGTCGCAACAGCGAGCCGTATCGGGATTTCGACGATTCGCCAGGAGCGCCGATCATCGGCACATCCGAGGGTGTGTTGGAACTGCACCCCAAGGGGTACGGGTTCTTGCGAGACACGAAGAACAATTACGCAGCAGTCAAGACCGACACGTTTGTACCTGGCTCGATGATTGAAAAGTATCACCTGCGCGAAGGTGTGATGATTCGGGGCGGGATTTCTGCGGGCACGAAAGGGAATGGCGACCGGTTGCGGTCGATCGAGACTGTCGATGGCCGTACCGTGGAGGATTATCAAAAAATCAAGCTGTTCGACGATCTGACCCCGGTTAATCCGTTCGAGCAAATTCGGATGGAAACGGGTCCGCAACCGATCACCATGCGGGTGTTGGATCTGCTGACGCCAATTGGCAAGGGGCAGCGAGCTCTCATCGTAGCTCCGCCGCGAACTGGCAAGACCATGTTGCTTCAGGAAATGGCCGACGCAGTCAGCACCAATCACCCTGAATTGCACCTGATTGTGCTATTGATCGACGAGCGCCCAGAGGAAGTGACGGAGATGCGGCGGCGAGTGCGCGGCGAAGTGATTGCGTCGTCGATGGACCGCGATGTCGAAAGTCACGTGCGAATCAGTCAGCTCATTTTCGAACGCGGCAAGCGGCTGGCAGAAGCGGGTGGCGAGGTGTTTATTCTTCTGGACAGCATCACGCGCACGGCGCGGGCGTTCAACAAGTGGGTGGGGAATTCGGGGCGTGGTCGCGGGACGATGTCGGGCGGACTGGATGTCAAAGCGCTCGACATCCCGAAAAAACTGTTCGGCACCGCGCGACGATTCGACGAGGGCGGGTCGCTCACCGTCGTGGCCACGGCACTCATCGAGACTGGCAGTCGCATGGACGAGGTGATCTTTCAGGAGTTCAAAGGGACCGGCAACATGGAAATGGTGCTGAATCGGCAGCTCGCCGACCGCCGGATCTGGCCGTCAATCGACATCGCACTGTCGGGCACGCGCCGTGAAGAGAAGATTCTCCCCAAGGATACGCTGGACGACATCATCTTGCTCCGCCGCAGCCTGGTCTCGCTCAGTTCGGTCGAAGCGATGGAACAACTCATCAAGACGCTGTCGAAATTCGCGTCGAACAAGGACTTCCTCGCCAAAGTACGTGCCATCCTTTAACCGATCAGACTTGTCTAATTCCGTTGCCGATCGGACGAAAACCTCATCACGTCACGCAGACCCTGATCGCTGCCATAACAGGCGCAGATCTCCCTCAGTGCCTCGAACGTAGCAGAGGTACACCAAATCGCCTTCCCTCCACACCGAGACAAAGACACCCGTCGCCAACGGGATCGCGGTGGATTGGAGGAACGAAGTTTCCGAGGGCACACTGCTGATTTCCAATGCCTCGAGCGGAACGACGACCAAGGCCACTGGGATCGGCCGAGATTTGCCTGTGATTTCGAGGAAGTAGGCGGCAGCACGGCGACGCTGCCCGCGTGACTGCAAGGTCGCCAAATATGGTCCGCGAAGTCCATTGGCTCGCAAGTTGTTCTGCGGAAGAAGTGCGGACTGTCCCGCCTCGAAATCCACGAACGGGACACTGTGATCGGCGCTCGTTCCGATCAGCGGCACGAGTTGTCCGTGCAGCGATTCCAGCGACATTTTTGGCAGTGGTGCCGCGAAAAACAAAAAGTAGATCGCGACCGGCACAAGCAAAGAGCAGGCGATCAACGCGATTCTTCGAGTCACTCTTAGCGATGTCGCGGATGTCAACGGACGCTGGACCAAGGGTTCAACGCTCCTCGGCAATTTGACGTGGTTGTCGCCCTCGTTGACAGGGACGGCACCTTCTTGCGTTGCCACTTCCGCGGTTGCCACTCGGGAAGCCAAGTTTAGAATCAGCCGTACTCGCAGTCCGGAAGGAACGGCCACATCTTGCATAATCTGGCTGACCGCCGAATCGAACTTCTGACGCTGTCGAGCCAGTTCCATACATTCTGTGCAGGTCTCGAAGTGCTCGGAAACCGAGACCGCATCGAACTCGGGAGGCACCTCGCCCGGTCGACTCAACCAATCCAAGGCTGCTCTTGCGGTGTGGCAATTCATGGAAAATTCGCAGTGATTCAACTCGACGAACGAAAAATGATGATGGTCGAAATCCAAAGTGTGTTGGCGGCGGTCACGGAGTGTCGGAGGTTGCATAACCCACCAGCCGCCTGCGCAGGAACGCTTTGCCCCGCGACAGTCGACTCATCACCGTCCCCAGCGCCACACCCAACTGATCAGCGATTTCCGCGTACGAAAACTCTTCGAAGTAAAACAGGATCAACGGTGATCGAAACTCCTCCGGCAATTCGTTGAGTACTCGCTGGAGTTGTTCCGAATCGATGTCGGCGTCCAAGATTGCTTCGCCAACAGAATCAACCACATTGTCGAGCGACTCCCAGCCAACTGCCGATTCCCGACGCACGTTTTTCAAATACTGATTCCGCAGAATCGTGAACAGCCACGACTTCGCCCGGTTCGGCTCCCGAAGTTGATCCCACTTGACCGCCGCAGCCAGAAATGTCTGCTGAGTCAAGTCGTCTGCTTCGGCGGATGAACCGCTAAGTCGGTACGCGTAGCGGTAGAGTGAGGCATAATGCTGATCTACCAAACGCGTCAGCAGCGGCTCGCACTGTCGCTGGCTCATGGCATATTCACTTGGTATGACCCGCCGTCCATTCGATTATTCCCAAAATCCCCAATGTTTTGGCGGCAATCCGAAATCTTGGCGTTTGGCAACTCGCCGTGTCCACCTACGTTGAATCGCGTCGACCAGTCGACTAGACTCCTGTGCCCTGCGTGCAAGCGGGGTTTCGTGGCTTGGCTCGGGTGCTAGCCCGAGTTCCGGCACGAACATCATCTCAAGGAGTTCGCGTAACTTCTTGGGAATAATCCCGCCCCGTAGCGCATCCTACCTGAGTGAATACTTCCCCGTCGTGGGGTAGACAATGGTTATTGTGGTCCAACGAAAAATCAATTCCAAGGAGAACACCATGAAGCGAGTTTTGGCATTGCTGGTTGTGTGCGGTTTTGCGGTGGCATTGGTCGGTTGCGGAGAATCAGCCGCGCCGCCAGCGAAAGCTCCGGTTGCTGGAACACCTGTTGCTCCGGCGGGCCATGCGGAACCGGCTGCGGCCGCTCCCGCCGAGGGCGAGAAGAAGGAAGAGGCTGCTCCCGCCGAAGGCGAGAAAAAGGAAGAGGCCGCTCCCGCTGAAAAACCCGCTGAGGAAAAGAAGGAAGAAGCGAAGCCCGCCGAAGAGAAGAAGGAATAGCTCTGCGTTGCGGCAATTCGAGAAAACAACACGAGGGAGAACCTATCGGGTTCTCCCTCGGTCGTTTACAGCTTGTTCGAATCGCGGCTGGAGATTTGAGTATCTCCTTCCGATGTGGTTCGCGGCCGAATATCGCTGGGTTTCAACGACTGCTGAGAGCGGACGTACTTGGTCGGTGTCGCCTTGAAGCGAGTCCGGGAACCCGTGCTTTCAAACAGGAAAAGTTGTCCGTCGAAGTACGCTCCCCAGCGTGTGTCGCCCGCCACAGCGACTGACGTTTCCGTCAGGACAACTGGGTCGCATCCGAGGAACTTTGGGGCGTACCGCTCGGGCTGGGCTTTGAATTCCTGCAACTCTTGCGATCCGAACAGGTAGTAGGTCTGTCCTTGATGGATGCACGAAAAATCTTTCGATCCGAGTTTCCAAGTCCGAGTCGTGCGTAATGTCACCGGGCAATATCCATCCAAGCCGACCAAGCCTGTAGTCACCGAATTGGCCGCAGGAGGTCGCTGGCCATCGATTCCCGGACCATCGGACTGAGACCTAGATTGCGGCTTTGTCTTGGCGACACCTTGTTTCTTGATCGCTTCATACCGGGCATCAGCACGCGCCAAAGTGGACAGGTAGCTGTCCTTCGATTGGTAGCCTTGGGACGAATTCAGCACACGACCCTGCGGAGTGATGATGACGTCGGACGGAAACGCTTCGATGTCGAATCGATCTTTCAAGTCGGGGTGCATTTCCCCATCGACCTTGACTGCCACGACACCTGCTTCGAGAAATCGGAGCATTTCCGGCGTGTTGAGAACCTCGCGCTCCATCCGTTTGCACGGCGGGCACCATGTCGCATGGAAATGGACGAGCAGCACGCAGTCGCGGCGTGTCGCTTCTTCTAGGGCACGGTTGAAATTGTCGTGCCAGACGACCTTGCCGTCGGGAGGCGCACCCATCACCGCATTGAACAGTGCTGGCGCGACGACCAGCCCCACCAAGATTGATGACACGAAGCGCATCGTTGACCACCCCGCACCGCTGTCGATGGCACAGCCTCGCGAACTCACTTCTCGTTGATGTGACCGCTTAGCATCTTCATCTTCTCATCGGCGATGGGACTTGCGCGAGTTCTCCACCAGTTTTCCGAATCCCCGACGATTCGCGGGGCGAGTGACAACGTGTCGGCCGATGGGGTTGTATCGGGAGAGAAGTCTGCCGAGATCGTTCGAATGGCGTGATCGGCACGATCCGCAAAATCGGCATTGATCAAGAGGACGATCGGCTGGCGTTCACCAATGCAGGGGGTGACGCTGCAACGGGTCCATGGGTTCAACGAACGCGTCCGGTTCCGACCAGTCGCCTCTCGGTGGACGAGCGCCAGCGATTCCAGCAGTCGAGAGAAAATTACTCAATAACAAATGCCCGGACTGAGTCAGTACCGATTCGGGGTGAAACTGAACGCCAAACAACGGCTGCGACCGATGGACGAGCGCCATCGGTATGCCATCGTCGGTGCGCGCCGTGATCCGCAATTCCAGTGGTAGCGACGCTTCCTCGACCACAAGGGAATGATAGCGAGTCGCGCGTAACGGACTGGGCAGTCCGGAAAAGATCCCTTCGCCGTCGTGGTGAATCAGCGACGTCCGCCCATGTACCGGTTCGCGAGCACGAATCACACGGCCACCCAGCGCCACCGTAATCGCCTGATGCCCGAGGCAAACGCCGAGCATCGGCACGTCATCGGCGAGCGAGCGAATCAATTCCAGGCACACGCCCGCGTCGTTCGGCGTGCAGGGGCCGGGAGACAACACGATCGCCTGCGGCCGCAGCGAACGAACCTCGTCCACTGTGACCGCATCGTTGCGAACGACGCGTGCCTCGCAGCCCAACTCGGTGAAATACCGGGCGAGGTTGTAGACGAAACTGTCGTAGTTATCGATCAGCAAAATCATGGTGAGTACCGAGTGCAAGCGAAGCGTTGTTGCCCAGCATTTAGTAAAGCGCCCGCAACATGCCTTCTGCTTTGTGCAGCGTCTCTTCGTACTCGGCCTCGGGGCTGGATTGGGCGACGATTCCGCCGCCGACAGGGCATTGAATCCAGCCGTTTCGAACCGTGAATGTGCGAATCAGAATGCTGCTGTCCATCCGCCCGTCGAACCCGACGTATGCCAGGCTGCCACAATATGGTCCGCGTGCGGTTGGTTCCAGTTCGGCGATGATCTCCATCGCCCGCACCTTCGGGGCACCCGTGATCGAACCGCCCGGAAACGTGGCCCGCAACAGATCCCAGGCATCGCGACCGGGTTCAAGCTGGCCGCGTATTTCCGACACGAGATGTTGCACAGTCTCGTAGGTTTCAACGTGGCACAGAGCCGGCACGCGGATTGATCCGGCCTGGCACACGCGCGACAAGTCGTTGCGGAGCAGATCGACAATCATCACGTTCTCCGCCTGATCCTTCTCGCTCTCGCGCAACTCGTCGCGGGAAAAAAGGTCGGCCTCGGGAACATGCCGCCGCCGCCGAGTTCCCTTGATCGGTCGTGTTTCAACCTCTCCCTCGTTCACTGAAAGAAATCGTTCCGGCGACGCGCTGGCGATCACCCAATCATCGTGCGAAAAATACCCCGCGAACGGAGCCGGATTGCGGCTCCGCAGTCGAGCGTACAGTTCGACGGGATCGCCCTGCGCGGGAAACAACAACCGCTGAGACAAATTCACCTGGAAGATGTCTCCCGCACGGATGTACTCGATCGCTTGTTCGATGGCTTGCAGGTAGCCGCCTCGCGAAAAGTTGCTGGTCAGTCCCGCAGGTCCGGGCGCGGGAAACTGTGGAGCCAGCCGTTCTGCCGGAACGACGGATGTTGACATGGGGGCGGCAGCACGTGTCGCGCCCGACAGTGCTTGACGAACGCTTTGCACTCGCCTTGCGGCGCGATCCGCTCGTCGAGCCGGATCGGATTCTGGTGCTCCCTGCGAAACAATCCACGCTCGCCGCGCAACGTGGTCCCATGCCAGAACCCAATCGTACAGTCCCAGTGCCAGCGCGGGGGTTTGGAATTCGTCACGGCTTGCCGTCGGGATGCGTTCCCACGCCTGCCCGAGTTCGTACCCGAGCAGCCCCGCCGCTCCACCTTGAAACGGCGGCAAGCCGGCGACAGTCTCAGTCGGAAAATGGCTCAACTCGCGACGCAGTTCGACAAACGGATTACGACCGTGACTCGCTCGCGGCAATTCGACAAACCGGTACGGGTCGGCGGTCAGGAACGAATAGCGACCGACTGGCTCGCGTTGCAACGCACTGTCGAACAACAACACGTCCGGCCAGTTCGCGAATGCCCGCAAAGCGGCCACCACATCGGGGGCGGGAGTTTGTTCTTCAATGAGGGGCAGTTGAGGCATCGCGTTTCGTAGTACGGAATTCATTCCGTTCTTCTCGGGACGGGACAGAAACGGAACGGAATGAATTCCGTTTTACGAACAGGATTCTATCTCGCCGCCCGCTGATTTCCTGCGGTCGTGAATACTGATCTCGGGACGGGTGAGGAACCCCCAGCTCAATGGTTCATCTTGTCGGTACACTTTGCCAAGCGTGAGTGCGGTGACTGCCTTGCACATTTCATAGCCAAGGTAAAACGCATGCGGTGCGTCGAGCGGTCCCGCCTGTTCGATCAGTGCAAACGGATCGGTCCCGTGCCAGTATCCGTCGCGGTTCATGAGATGAATCTCACCCCGCTCGGCGAAGATGCGAAAGTTCGGATCTTTGATCTGTTCGGCCAGTCCGGCGAGTTCCTGCTCGCTGAATGATGGCGATTTGGGATCGCGAAGCATCACCAGTCGCGAATCCACATGTTTCGGCAGGACATGGTTGTGGACGCTGTGCCATGTCAGACGCCGCGCGAGGTCGAATTCGCGGACGGCCGACCGGCACCAATTGATCACTTCGGTCGTCAGCACGCTGCGAATTCCGAGCTCCTGGCAAAACCCGGCCAGCAGCATGTTCACTCCCGCGCTGTCCACTTCGGTGAGTTCGGTCAGGTTGCCGATCCCCATCAGCATTTCGACATCCGGATACCGGCGGCGCACATCGAGGAATCGTTCCAGCGATGCCGCGAAACCGAAGCCGATCGGCTCGACGACCGGGTCCACGCGAAACTTCGCGCCACGTTCGCGAAGGCAAGCGATTGTGTCATCCAAGCTGGCGAGGTCTCGCGGTGTGTCCGGGATCGCGACGAATTCGGCCGGCAGCGACGCGGCCCATTCGCGGTTGGTCCCGTTGCAACTCAGGACAAGTTCCGCGCCGGCGGCCACGGCGGTTTCAACTTCGATCCGGTCGAAGCTGTCGATCGACACACGCAATCCGGCGTCGCGAAGCTGGCGCGTGACGTCTCCGACGCGGTGCCACGATTCACCCGGCACACAACCGAGGTCGATCACGTCGGCTCCGCTGGCCCGGAACGCTTCGGCCTGCCGCCTGATTTCCGCGTCGCTCAGCCGCGGAGCATGATTGATTTCCGCAAGGATTTCGATGTCGTACCGATCCAACGCCGGCTTCTCCTTCCGCAGTTTTCCGAAATACTCCGGCAGATCGTGCAGGTCTTTCGGTCCCCGCTCGAATCGGCAGCCGGACCACTGCGCCGCGAGTTGTTCGAGATCCCCCTGACACCAGCCGGGCAAAACGACGCGGTCGATCCCAACGACCGCTTCGTTCGGCAACCGCCGTCGCACGAGGTCCACATGCATGAGCGCGGCCACGCTGAGGCCGAGCACCGCGACGTCGTATTCAAAATCCGCATGCCGGCTGAGTTCTTCCACCACGCGCCGCAAGGCGAATTCCGCCAGCCGGCCGGTCACGAAGAGAATGCGTTCGCGTGGCATGGCGACTTGTCAGTGGACCCAGCGCTTGGGGTAACCGGTCAGCGGCGAACCGGCTTCGGGTTTCCACAACACGACCTCGTCGATTTTGCGAGCCAGCGTTGTGTCGTGCGTGGTGATGGCCTTCACACGATGCGTTTGCAGCTTCACTGTGACTTGGGCGTAGCCGACGGAGAGGTCGGGATGATGTCCACTCGATTCGGCGATGTAGCCAATGGTGTTGACGAGCATCAGTGTGTGCGGCCAACCGGGTGTCGTGTACGTGCGTCGCAGCCAGCCGTCGCGCACTTCCCAACCGGATAGCGACTGGAGTTCGCGGCCGAGATCGTCGCCAGTCAGGATCACGTCGTCGGCCATGAGGTACCTTGCGTTCGGAATCGACTTGCCACAATCGTCATCTCACCGCGCCACCATTCGCACAGATCACCTGGCCGGTAATGTAACCGGCATCGGGGCTGACGAGAAACCTCGCCAGCCGGGCAATATCTTCCGGCATACCCCACCGCCCCAGCGGCGTTTCGCGGAGGACTCGCTGTTGCCACACGTCGCCCGCCTGTTCGCCCCACGCGGTCCGAATCCAACCCGGAGCAATGCAGTTCACTCGTACCTCGGGAGCCAGGCTCACGGAGAGCGATCGCGTGAAACCCATGATCGCGTTCTTTGCCGCCGCGAACAGTTCGCCGCTGTCCCCTTCCATCCCGCGATCGGCCTGATCCCAACCGATGTTCAGAAGCACCCCATGGCCCGCAGCCTTCATTCTCGCCCCGAGCGACTTCGAGAGTTCCACTGTGCCGCGCACATCGATGGCCCACAGCTTGGCAAGCTTGTCCGAATAATTCCACTTCGCCGCCGGACTGGTCAGCAGGTCCACTCCGGCGTTGTTCACCAAAATGTCGAGGCCCTCCCCAGCGCTCCACGTCTCATTCGCAAACCGGGCCAGATCGTCCTCGCGTTCGAAATTGGCGGTGAGGAGAGAGGCTTGACGGCCGTGCTGGCGGATCAGTTCTACGGTCTGTATCACGGCGGGTGATTCGGTCCGACCGTGAACGATTACTTCGGCCCCCGCCCGGGCGAGTTCCACCGCAATCGCTCGTCCGATCCCACTCGACGACCCGGTTACAGCCGCCCGCAGTCCAACGAGGCTGGCAAATTCTAACGACGCCACAGCGGTTTCCCTTCTCAAAAGCTCGATTCCCAAATTCTCTGTTAGCTTCCACAAGATTGTTGACGATGCTGTTTCCGCTCGGCATAATACCGCCAGTCCTAGATCTGTTCCTAGGATGTCGCAGATTGACGAGCTGAATCACGTCTCAGAGAGTTCTTCTCTGGATCGACCCCAAGGGCGATGTGACTTTTCCCGAGTTAGTTTGTGCTCACGGATGTTGGTCCGTTTACATCCCGCCGATCCCGGTCCGGGCGGCTGGCTGAACTTCGGACAAGCGTGAACGAAGCTCTCTTCACTGCGCGGACTTTTCGTCACACGCCTGCATGGCAAGGAATCGTATGATTGCGACACTTTCGGCACCGAAACGATCGGAAACCAGAACCAAAATGAAGCCTCGGAACGACATTCCGGAGTTGCCCGACCAGTTGGAAAAGGACATCGTTCAGGTGTTCAAACTGTTGTCGGATGAGACGCGGTTACGAATTATGATGTACCTGCTCCGCGAGGGGGAACTGCATGTGACCGCGATGTGCGAGCGGCTGAAGCAGAGCCAACCGGCGGTGAGTCACCACTTGGCGCTGCTCCGTGTTGCCGGCCTCATTGCCGCTCGCCGTGATGGTAAACACAATTTCTACTCGATCCGGACGAAACATTTTCGAGAACTGCTGACCGAAGTCTTCGCCAGCCTCGACCGGCGCGAGACGGATGAAATCCGGTTCGACGAATTCGTGTTGAGCCACTCGCCGAATTGATTCGACAGTCCTTGCCTTTCCGGGTGCGTGAATCGTACCGCCATCGACTGATTGACTTTGATTGACACTCCGAGCGAGTTCGGCCGTGTGCTTGCGGCCGACTCGCTCGTGTTGTTGAATGACCGCCGGTTCATCGGCAGTGTGAGGTCATTTTCTTCCATTCCAGCGAGTTCCTGTGTCATTCGCCCGCGAGGAAACAACGCCGCCCAGCACCCGACATTTCGGTCGCGTTGGCTTGCTCGTGCTGCTCGTCATTGCCATCGGAGCGCAGGCGTGGGAGGTTCGGTATCGGGGGATCAATCCGGATGAACTCGTCCACCTGCACACGGCGTTTTCGGTATCGACGGGCGATCTGATATACCGCGACTTCTTCGCGTACCACGGGCCCGGGTTGTCGTATTTTCTCCAGCCGCTGTTCTGGATTCTCGGGGCTGATCTGTCGGTTTTGTGGTGGGGGCGGGCGCTGAACTGGCTGCTCTCGGTCGCCGCCCTGGCGCTGACGTGGCGAATCGCTGAGCGGTTGACGGGATCTGGCGGTGGTTTGGCAGCGACAGTTCTGCTGGCGTGGACCACGATCTTTCACGGCAAGTCGATCGAACTGCGACCAGATGTTCCAGCGATGGTGTTGCTTGTTGCTGCCGTCTGGGGACTGGTGTCAGCGGGCGATTCGCTCGCGCTTCGACGCTGTCTGTTCGCCGGACTGCTGGCCGGATTCGCCATGCTGTGTACTCAAAAGTCCGTCGTTCCCGCTGCGGGATTGGTGCTCGCCGTGACTGTGACCGAGGGCCGCCGACGATGGATCGCCGGACTTGCTTCTGGATTCGTGCTCGGATGTGGCGTGCTGACGGCCTGGGGACTGGCGACCGCTTGGTTCGCGTTGCATCACGCGGCCGGCGACTTCCTGCATTCGACGCTGTATCAACTCGCGGTGATTCCCGTACGCAGCAGCCGCTGGGAACACCTGCGCCCGACGGTGTCGGCCGATCTGTCGGTGTGGGTTCTAGCAGGGTGGGAACTGTTCGACACGTGGCGAAATCGCCGCCAGCCGGAAACGTGGACTTCGGGTCGCGGCCTGATCGCTGTACTGACCGCGTGGTGTGTGTTCTCACTCGTGTGGGTCAAGGCCACGTATCCGCAGTTCTATCTGCTGTGGATGCCATTCGTCGCGATCCTAGCCGGGCGTCGCGCAGTGGCGTGGTATCAAGCGACCGGCCCACGAACGCTGCGAGAACGCTGGGTTTGGGGAATCGGCGTGGGTGGGCTGGCACTGTTGGAATTGCTGCTTGTCTCGCGAGGTCTCTGGCTTGGCCCGCGCGGGGCGTTCACGCATCTCGCCGAGTTGGGATTTCCGAAGGTGTACCTGGTACTGGGGGCGGTTGGCATCTGTGAATTGGCGGTCGTTGCGTGGGTGGCGATTGCTCGCGGCCAGCGTGAGAGCACTGTGACCGCGCTCATCGCCCTGGGGATGTTTTACGGAGCGTTTCGCCATCTCGACGGTCTGGCTTGGTCGAACTCAAGGCAGTTGACGATCATTCGTCGCCTGCACGAACTCGTCTTGCCTGACGGCCGAGTGTTGGACGGGTTCACCGGTCTGGCCGCCCTGCGTCGCCATGCCTACTACTTCTGCTGGATCAACGAGTACTCGGGAGCGTTGATGTCGCCCGAAGATCGCGACGAGCGGCTGCTGACAGTGATCCAGAATTCGCCACCGGACGCGGTACTTTTCGACGAACACTTGCAGCGTTTGCCGGATTCTGTCACTCGCTGGATTCGTGAACACTACTACCCGGTGTACGATGAAGTGCCGCATTTGCTGAAACGTCGGTGATGAAGTCGCCAACGAATCGTCTTGGCATTGAAACCGTCGCCAACGAACTCGGCATCTCGCTTGCAGACACGTCACGGACCCTTCAAAATGTCCGCCGACAGCAAACGAAACGAATCCTCTCTCCCTATGTAATCGAAGAGACTGACCGAACGATGGCCGAAGAAAGCTACGATCCGCGACGCGAAACGTTGGTGATGGAAACTCGGACCTTTTGGGATCCCGATGTCGGAAACCTGTCCGAACAGGACCGCACCTGGCTGTCGAAGGCGGTTCACGCCTCGCCCGAAAGGGCCGCGAAGATCAGTTACGACCGGGGACACACCGGCTTCGCCCGGCAGATCACGGTGACGGTCGCCGACATCGAGCGGTTGTACCGCGAGAAGATGTCGAGCTGACGACGTCGTTTTTTCGCGTCGTCTGCGAAGTGCCATAACTTCCGTAGCCGAAGTCGTAAGACTTCAGTCCGAACTCCCACGAGTTCGGCTACATCGGGAAGCCATCACGAACCCGTCGCGTACTTTAGCCGCCGACTTCGGGAACTGGCTCGACCAGCAGCGGCTTCAGGTGCAGGTATTCCGTCGCGGCTCGCTTGGCGTCGATGTCATCGAACACGCGGACAACCTGCTCGGGAGTCAAACCGACTTCGTCCGCGATTTCGTCCGGCGGGATCTCGTTGTTCTTCGCGAACAGGCACAGGTCGAGCTTTCGTAGCGGCAGCGAGAAGAAGAATTCCTCCTGCGACTGTTCGAGTGAGTAGGTGTCGGTCGTCGGTGGGCGGCGGCGGATGACTTCGGGCACGTCCAGGTAATCGGCAAGCTGGTAGACCTGTGATTTGTACAGGTGGGCGATCGGTTTGATGTCGGCCGCACCGTCGCCATTCTTCACGAAGAATCCCTGATCGTATTCCAGCCGATTGGGTGTGCCGACAACTGCGTACCGCAGGCGATCGGCGTGGAAATACTCGACGAGTTTGCGGACGCGCTGCTTGAAGTTCGTCGCCGCGACGATTGTTTGATAAGCGTCGAGCGGCAAGCGGGCTCTGATCTGGCGGCCGTCGGCGAGTTGAGCCACCACGTAATGAATTCGGTAGGCGCCGCTGTCGAGCAGCGCGGGGAGCACGACTTTGAATTTGTCTCCGGCTTGGAAATCGGGGACGACCGAACGCACGGCCGCGTCACGTCGCTGATAGCAGCCGGACGCGTCGAGTGTCGGGCCGATGTTTTCGAGCAGGCACTCGATGTCGTAGTGCTCGGCGAGCAGTCGCCCGAGGCATTCACTGTCGGACGACGAATCGTGTTCCGGCATGAGCAGCCCCAGTACGCGCTTTGGTCCCAGCGCCCGCACGCACAGCGCGGCGGCCACGCTGCTGTCGATCCCGCCCGACAAGCCCAGCACGACTCCCTTGCGGCGAAGCGTCTGGCCCACTTGTTCACGAATCGCACTGGCGATCCGTTCGGTTTCGAGAGCCGGGTCGATCTGCAACAGGTCAGCTTGATTGGCAACAAGTGTGGCGAACATGTTTTTTCCTTGGAGTTTCTCTCGGGCACTCGCCCATGTGACATGAATGAAACTGCGGACTCGCTTAAGCGAGCCGGACGGCGTCAGCCCGGACATTGCTAGACGGTGAAATCGTCCGGGGGCTGACGCCACCCGTCTCGCCTAACTCTCTGTTACTCCCGCCAGTTCACGTTTGTTGATTTTTCCATTGCCTGTCTTCGGCAGCGATTCACGAATCTCGACCACCTGTGGGACCATGAGATCTTCAAGGTTTGCCGCACAATGTCGCAGCAAGTCGCGTTCGCTCACCTCGGTATTGGGCCGGAGCGTGACGACAGCTTTGATCGACTGACCGAGGATCGCATCGGGAATGCCAATGACGGCTGCTTCCGCAACGGCGGGGTGATTGCACAGAACATTTTCGACTTCACGCGGAGCGATCTTTTCACCGCGGCACTTGATGATGTCGTCTTTGCGACCGACGAAGTACAGGTAGCCCTCGTCGTCGGTTCGAAACAGGTCGCCCGTGTGTAACTGCAGTTCGTTGGGGAGGGGGCCAGGCTTCAGCCTTTTGGCAGTTTCGTCCGGCAATTCCCAGTAGCCATTCATGACGTTTGCTCCACGAACCACGAGCTCGCCAACTTCGTCCGCGCCGAGTCGGCAACCTTGATCGTCGACGACATACACTTCCTCATTCAGCATGCCGCGTCCGACCGAAGCCGGGCGGATGTCGATCTGATCCGGCGGCAGATACGTCACGCGTGTGCATTCGGTCAGGCCGTACATCGAAAAGATCGTGACATGCGGCAGCGTTTGACGGAGTTGGCGGATATGTTCGACCGGCAGTGCGGCGGCCGCATTGGTGACGTAACGCAGGTGCGAAAAGTCGTACAACGAGAGGTCCATCTGGAGCAGGAGCGCGAGCATCGTCGGCACGAGCGGTAGCCCGGTGACTCGTTCGCGCACGACCGTTTCCAGCACGGCGTGCGGGTACGTGAAGCCTCGTTCCAGGACCACCGTGCCACCGACTTTGAAGGCCAACAAAACTTGATGAAGGCCGTAGCCGAACGACAACGGCAACACGTTGAGCACTATGTCGTCAAACCGGTTTTCCAGGTAGGTCGTAATCGACGTGGCGACCGACACCATGTTGAGATGAGTCAACAGCACCCCTTTCGGGTTGCCGGTCGAACCGGACGTGTAGTTCAACGCGGCGAGGTCGATGTCGATGCACCGCTTGCGAGGCGGCCGACTGTCGTTTGCGTGACGGATCAACAAATCGTCGAGTGCGACGAATGATTTGCCGTTCGGCGAATCCACGGCCGGTTCCGGCTCGACGCCGACCGTCACAACCGATTTCAAATGCGGCGTCTCGTTCCAGACATCGACCAGCGTGCGTACTTTCCGCCGCGGCAGAATCAAAGCCGCGGCTCGTGAGTTGTTCAGTACGAAGCTCAGTTTGTTCGATGTCGGCGTCGGATGGACCATCATGACGACGGCCCCGGCCTTCAGGATCGCCCCCACCGAGAGCACCGCTTCGACCGTGTTTTCCAGGTACACGCCGACACGGTCCCCACGCTGAACACCCTCGGCGATCAGGCCATGAGCCAGCCGGTTGCATTGCGATTCGATCTCGGCATACGTCAGTCGCCGGTCACCACAAATGATGGCGATCTTGTCGGGATGCGCCGCAGCGCTGTGTTCCAGAAACTGTTCGAGTTGCACGGCTGTTCCGATGTTAGAGCCCCGGCTTCAGCCGGTTTCTCGTCGCCTCGTCCTCAGTCCAGCGAATTGACCGGCTCCCCAATGGGGCCTGCCAGTGGGTTCGCTTGTTTTACGGCTAGCCCTCGGTCACTCCCGCCAATTCACGCTTGTTCACTTTTCCGTTGCCGGTCTTGGGCAGCGACTCGCGAATCTCGATTACCTGCGGGACCATGAAATCTTCGAGGTTTGCCGCACAGTGTCTCAGCAGATCGCGTTCGGTCGCGTCGGCACCGGGTCGAATCGTGACCACCGCTTTGATCGACTGACCGAGGATTAAATCGGGAATGCCAATCACGGCCGCTTCGGCAACCGCCGGGTGATTGCACAAAACATTTTCGACTTCGCGCGGCGCGACCTTTTCGCCACGGCTCTTGATGATGTCGTCTTTCCGGCCGACGAAGTACAGGTAGCCCTCGTCGTCGGCTCGGAACAGGTCGCCGGTGTGCAACTGCATTTCGTTGGGGAGCGGGCCGGGCTTCAGGCGCTGATTGGTTTCGTCGGGCAGTTCCCAGTAGCCTTTCATGACGTTGGCTCCGCGAACCACGAGTTCGCCGACTTCCCCCCCGCCGAGTCGGCGGCCTTGATCGTCGACGACGTACACTTCTTCGTTCGGCATCCCGCGACCGACGGAAGCCGGACGGATGTCGATCTGATCCGGCGGCAGGTACGAGACCCGCTTGCACTCGGTCAGGCCGTACATTGAATAGATCGTGACGTGCGGCAGCAGTTGGCGAAGCTGCCGAATGTGTTCGACCGGAAGTGCGGCCGCGGTGTTCGTGACGTAGCGCAGGTGCGAGAAATCGTACTTCGAGAGGTCCATTTGGAGCAGAATCGCAAGCATCGTCGGCACGAGCGGCAGCCCGGTGACTCGTTCGCGCACGACCGTTTCCAGCACGGCGTGCGGGTACGTGAAACCTCGTTCCAGCACGACGGTGCCGCCGAATTTGAAAGCCATCAGAACTTGATAGAGACCGTAATCGAACGACAGAGGGAGGACGTTGAGCACGATGTCGTCGTGCCGGTTCTCCAGGTAGGTCGTGATCGACGTGGCCGCCGACACCATGTTGAGATGGGTCAGCATGACCCCTTTCGGATTGCCGGTTGAACCGGACGTGTAGATCAACGCGGCCAGGTCGATGTCGATGCAGCGTTTTCGAGGCGGCTGGCTGTCGTCAGCGTGACGGATGAGCAAATCGTCGAGCGCGACGAACGACTTGCCGCTCTCCGCGTCAACCATCGGTTCCGGCCCGACACCGACGGTCACGATCGATTTCAAATGCGGCGTCTCGGGCCACACGTCGCCGAGCGTGTTCAGCTTCCGTCGTGGAAGGATGAGCGCCGTGGCTCGCGAATTGTTCAGCACGTAGCTCAGCTTGTCCGATTTCGTGGTCGGATTGACCATCATGAAGACGGCTCCGGCCTTGAGGATCGCCCACACCGACAGCACCGATTCGACCGTGTTGTCGAGGTAGACGCCAACGCGGTCCCCGCGCTGCACCCCCTCGGCGATCAAGCCGTGAGCCAGCCGGTTGCATTGCGATTCGATATCGGCATACGTCAGCCGACGGTCACCACAAATGATCGCGACCTTGTCGGGATGCGCCGCGGCACTGCGTTCCAGAAACTGTTCGAGTTGCATGGTGGTTCCGGTGGGGCGAGTGCTGAGTACTGAGTACTGAGTACTGAGCCCTTAGTACTGAGTACTCAGGGCTGAGTACTGAGGGATGAGGGATGAGGGGCGAGGGCTGAGTGCAGAGGGCTCGCCCCTCGTCCCTCACTCCTCGCTGACTACGCACACTTCTGGGCGTCACCCAGCTTTCGTTCAATGAACGCCAGCAGCCGATCAATGCTGTCCAGGTTGTCTGGGACGAGTTCGTCGTCGGCGATCGAGACTTTGTATTCGGACTCGAGGAACGTCACGAGTTCCAACACGCCTGTCGAGTCGATGATCCCGCTCTCCAGGAACGAGTCCTGATTGGAGAATGAATCACCTCCCTGACCGAACAGGAAATTCTCAGTGACGAAATTCCGCAGCGTCTGCTGAATGGCCTTCACGTCGACACCCTTTCTGTGATGCGTTGCCCAACGGGGCTGGATTGAGGTTGAGGATCGATGAATTGATCCACGAGGAGTTGCGTCGAGAGAATCCCGACCAGTGCCATGTTGTCTTTGATCCCGGTGATCTGACCGCCGCGGAGCTTCTTGACGAGCCATTCGACCGCGCCGGCCGAAAACAGACCGGTGTCGACAATGCGATCAATCGACAGCAGGTCCGTCACGTAGTCCAGAGATTCACGCGGTGACTCGGCCTTCACAAAGCTCTTCGCATCGGGAGCTCGATACGGTTGCTTGGATCGATTCAGGACAGACTCGGGGACGAAGTCGCGAGCGACTTTCTTGAGCAGGTGCTTTTCATTCAGGCCGTGCATCTTGAGCCGCGTTGGCAATCGGGCGGCGAATTCCGCCACGCGATAGTCCAGGAACGGGAATCGGCCTTCGACCGAGTGGGCCATCGCCACGCGATCGCCCTGCGACGCCAAAATGTATCCCGGCAGGAGCAGAGTCGTTTCGAGGTACTGAGCCTGACAGAACGCGGGCCAGCGGGAGTACTCGAACGGCAGCTTCGCCAGCAGTTCCTCGTACACGTTGTAATCGCCGATCTCGGCTTTCAATTCGGGCGTGAAGAATTGCTTGAGCTTGGACGTCAGTTCCCAGCGCGGCAGGTGTGAAAAGAACGGGCTGCCGAGATCTTGCGGGCGCACATTGAAGAACGCCTGGCGATACGCCGGCGACTGCGCCTGTAGATTCGGGAGGTACGGGTACAGCTTGTTGAGAAGTAGCGGCCGGAACTTCGAATCGAGCTGACGTCCCCAGAACCGTCGGACTTTCGCGTCCTTGAAGATGTCGTAGCCGCCGAGCATTTCGTCGGCACCTTCCCCTGTGACCACGACCTTGTAACCCTGCTCGCGAACGAGTTGCGACAGTAGAAACAACGGTGCAGGTGCCGTCCGCAGCATGGGCTTTTCGGCATGCCGGACGACATCCGGGAAGACGCGGCCGATGTCGTCCGACGTGCAGCGGATCGACTGGTGATCGGTGTTCAGCCGCGAGACGACATCCTGCTGAAAGCGACTTTCGTCAAATTCGGTATCGTCGAACGTGACCGAGAACGTGCGGAGTGGCGCGTCGGTGAATTTGCGAATGAGCGCGGTGGTCAGTGACGAATCGAGGCCACCGCTGAGATACGCTCCGACCGGCACGTCGGCTCGCAGGCGCAGGCGTGTCGCGTCCACCAGCAATTCGAGAAGTTGATCGGCGTAATCCTCGTCGCTGAGCGGCGGGTCGTCGGGAACGTAGTCGAGATGCCAGTAGCGCTGAGTGACCGCTTGGCCTTCGTGAACGGTCAGGTTGTGCGCCGGCGGCAGTTCGAAGATGTCTCGAAAGATGGTGCGCGGCGGAACCGTGGTCCAGAGCGTGAAGAGTTGTTCGAGTGCCAGCGGATCGATTTCCCGCCGCACGTTCGGATGAACGAGCAGCGACTTCACCTCCGAAGCGAACACGAATTGTCCGTTGACCCACGTGTAGAACAGCGGGCGCACACCGAGGCGGTCTCGTGAAAGGAACAGCGTCCGCTCGCGAGCGTCCCACACGGCGAACGCCCATTGTCCATTGAAATGCCGCACGCACGATTCGCCCCATTCCCGGTAGGCGTGCAGAATGACTTCGGTATCGGACTGGCTGACGAACTTGTGGCCGAGGCCGGTCAATTCGGTTCGCAGTTCGACGAAGTTAAAAATCTCGCCGTTGAACGTGACCCACAACGAACCATTCTCGTTGGACATCGGCTGTCCGCCGCCGCTGTGGTCGATGATGCTCAACCGCGCGTGCGCCAAGCCGACATGGTCGTCGTGAAAAGTCTCGGCCGCATCGGGACCGCGGTGCGCGATGGCACGGATCATCTGCCGCAACATGGCTGCGTCCGGCCGTCGACCGTCAAACCCCACAAATCCGGCTATCCCACACATCGCCCGGTCTCCGTCTGGTTCCGACTGTGCCGACGATGCGGATCGCACGTGGCGTTGTGACGGGCGGTCGCGCGATCATTTCGCACGCACGCCGGCCGACGGGCAGTCGTTGCAGAAACCTAGGTCACTGGAGTGTGATGTCAAATGGCGACAGAGTGTGAGACACGGAGAGGGGGAGACGGGAAGAACGCCCCATTGACGACGTCTCTGCGTCTGGATTCGTTTGGGGCGACACGGTGCGCTCGGCAGACCCGACCGTCAATTCAGCGGGAACGCCGTTTCGCCGCGGTTCTTGGCAAAGTCCGGATTGGTCAGGGTGGCGACTTTGGTCTGTTCATTGACCACCAGAATCAGGCCCAGACTTCTGTCGCGGCCGGCGATGATCTTTTCGATGACGGCGGTCGCGGGGACGTCCACCAACTTGAACTCTTGTGGGATGTTTTGCGTCGCCCCCACGGCCTTGATCGCGTCGCCATCCATCTCGAATGCCACGCCAATTTCTTTGCCGACATAGTCAAACGCATCCCTGAGTGGCACTCGCCGAAAGTCGACGGAAATCTTCCTTTTCAAACGGTCTGCAATCGAGCTGTCGCCGGAATCCGTCTGGCTCGTCTTCGCATCCGACTTCACTTCCTTCTCGTCCTTTGCGTTGCCGCCGAAGGAGGCCCGGAAATCGTTGGCGGCGGCGTTAATTGTCTTGTCTGGTCCGTCCAGCTTGATGAAGTACGGACCGCCCTCGGCTTGCAGAACGACACCGAGGACGCGCCACCCGGGCATTGGCTTGGATTTCATTTGAATGGGCGGGCCGATGGGTTTCTTGTACGTGCCGGTCAGTTCCACGAGCGTGTACTCCCCCGGCGAAGCCTTTCCTTTCCAAACCTTCACTTTGCGGCCTTCTGAATCGAACTGACCGATCCACCGATCCACGTTGGCCTGCACTCCACCTCCGCCACCGGCGCCGAAATTGAACACGACGAATTCGCCCGGCGACTTGTCATCGCCGGCGGCCGGAACTTCGATCTCCGCCGCACGGAAGTTCGACGACGGCTCCTTTTCCTTCCAAGCCTCGGGCACGGTCAGCGTGATGCCGCCCGCTTTGACAATTTTCGTCTTTCCCGAGGCCGCGACTTTGTCCGCTTTGTCGTCGCCTCTGGCTTGGAGAGCGAGCGAAAATAGACAGATCATCAGCAGGCATGAACCGAGGTGACGGGGTGAAAGTGGGCGAGAGAAAGTTCGTGGCATGGGGGCGGTTCCTTTGGGAAAGAAGACTGGTCGGACTTTCGTCGATTTGAAATTCCCCCTCTCCCCCTCCGGGGGAGAGGGGAGTTTCGTCTTTGCCGGAATGACGTTTCACCCGCGTCATCTTTCTCGTGAAGTTGGAACGACTGTCACTTCAACGGGAACGCCTTTTCGCCGCGCTTCTCGGCAAACTCCGGGTTGGTCACGGTGGCGACTTTGGTCTTTTCGTTGACCACCAGGATGAGACCCAGATTCCGGTCGCGGCCGGCGAAAATCTTTTCGATAACGGCGGTCGCGGGGACGTCTTCCATTTTGTATTCCTGCGGGATGTTTTGCGTGGCTCCGACTGCCTTGATGGCGTCGCCGTCCATCTTGAATGTCACGCCGATGTCTTCACCGATGTCGTTGAACGCGTCGACCAGCGGACGGCGGCGGAAGTCGACCGTAATCTTCTTCTTCAGGCGTTCGGCAATCGAAATGACGGGGCCTGTGTTGGCCGTGCTGGCCACGACCACGGCCTTCTTGCCATAGGTCGGCAGAGTGGTTTCGTTCCACGCGAGGAGGCTGGCCAGTGCGAGATTTGGGGCGGCTCGTTCGGGAAGGCTGGTGTTCATCGCGACCAGCCGGTCTCCCTTGCTGACCTTGGTTTGCAGGGCGAACACCTTGGTCATTGCCGGGAACCGGCCGATTACCTTGCGTTTGCCGATTTCCTGCGGGTCCATCTTTTCGACTGACGCGAGGATATTCTGGGGCATGGTTTTGAGTTTTTCACGCATCGTCCGTTCAAGACGGGGCGGCGTGGTCAGGCCGAGTTTGTTGTGCAGCAGCAGCTTCGACTGAAAGGTTTCGCCGAGGTGCATGCTCCACGCAACGGTTTCGACTTCGTCGTCGTTGGCCAGCCATTCCACCACATCTTTCAGCAGTGGTTGGGCGTTAGCAGGGACGAGAACTTCGCCGTGAGCGCGGACATCCTTTGGCTCGAAGACGATCGTGAAATGTCGACGGCGGTCGGTGTGCTGGAGCATGGCCTGCATGCCATCGGAGGACGTGCTGACGCTGTCCGCGTTCTCGACCATCTCCTGAACGAGTTTGCTGGGGCAACTGGCGTAAGTTTTCGTGTCGAGGATCATGTACGCCCGCTCCTGGCCGAGGTAATGCGGACGCCCTTCGTCCTGCAATTCGCCGCCGAACTTCTGGACCAGGTCGGAGCGCTTCGCGTCCTGCTTGAGCCGCACTACGAACGAGTAATCCGGTGGTGTCCCACGAGCACCGGGGATCACGGAAACCAGCAGCTCACTGATCGTCGCCGGTTCGGCTAGACAGTACGCTTTGATCATGTCACCGGACCACGTGGCGACCGGTCCGAGACACGCTCGCACTTCTTCGGGAAGCCCGCCGTCCTTCCACAATTCGGACGGCCGCAGATGGATCGTGATTGCGGTGCCATGCGGCACCGCACGAAGTTCGATCGGTTCGGCGTCGGTCGCGTTGCCCGAGACATCATCTTCTGCAAGTGGCGAGTCGCCAGAATCGGCGTCATCAGTGGCGGGCTTTCCTTTCGCCTTGCCGTTTGCGGCTGTCGGCCGGGCACCTTGCTTCGCCTTCTTCGCTGTGCCGGTCGATTCGGCGCGGCTGCGAACGAAGGCGTAGCCACCCGCCGCTCCAATCAGCATCAACAGGACCGCGGCCAGCGTGATGTTTCGCATGCGCGCACTGCGGCGCTGCATTTTCTTCAATCGAGCCATCCCGCCGAGGTCATCCGCGACGTCGGGCAGTGCCACGAAATCCGCACCGACATCGTTCATTACCGGCAGGTTGGGGATTGTGGCGTGAGTTGTTGCCGGAGCGACGGCGGATTCCACGACGATGCCGGTTGCCACAGGTTTCGGCGGCCGTGGCGCAGACGGCACGCGGATTGATGCGACTCGTTCCGCGGGACGTTTTTCAGTCTCTGGAAGCTCCATTCGAAACCTGTTGCCACACTGGGGACATTTTCCCTTGCGACCGACAAAACTCTCGTCAGGCAGCTTCAGTTGAAGGCCGCATTGCGGACAGGGGATTTGGATGGACATGGTGTATCAGTTGTCAGGTAGCAGTTGGGTCAACGCAGCAGCAGTTTACGATGCCTGTCGAGCGATTGCCAAGGGCGTAGTGGACGAGTCGCGGTTGTCAGAATGGAAAGCCTGACCTACCAAATCGAGCGCGGTTCTTCGTCGGCGAAGGGGTGGAGGGCACGAAATGTTTTCGGTTTCGGAAGGGCATCGAGGGCGGATTCGGCAAGGCGGAAGTCCGAGTCGGTCGTGATCTTGATGTTCAGCGACGAGCCTTCGACGAGCGCGACTGGGTGGCCGAATTGTTCGACAAGCTGGGCCTCGTCGGTGGGCTGGAGGCTGCCGCGTTGGGCGTAGGCATCGAGCAACAGTTGGCGGCGGAAGACCTGCGGTGTCTGCGCGGCCCACAACGAATCGCGAGGGACGGTTGCGTCGATCGTGCCATCCGCGCGGGAGCGTTTGAGCGTACTCGTGATCGGTGTGGCCAGAATCGCCGCGCCGGTTTGCTCGGCGGATTGGAACACGCGGTCAATCCATTCGGCGACGAGCAGCGGCCTCGCGGCGTCATGAACCGCGACGAAATCGGCCTCGGGGCGAACTCGAGCGAGCGCGTTGCAGACCGAGTCGGCCCGCTCGGCACCTCCCGTGACGATCTCGACGTTCATGAACGCCAGGTTGGGGGCGAATTTCTCTTTGAACCATTCGAGGTCATCGGGGGAGACGACGATCAGCGTTTGAACGACATCGGGGCGGTTGACGAAGTGTTCGACGGATCGCAACCAAACCGCGCGACCCCTCAATTCGACGAACGGCTTCTTCCGCCTTTGCAGGGTGAACCGGCTGGACTTTCCGGCAGCGGGGAGAATTACCGCGAACTTGGCCATCGTCGTTCCTCACTCCCAGACACGTCGTGACCGTTGTCGTGCGGTCGGCAAATCGGCGTCAGCTTAGTTGTCAACCGAGGCGCGAGCAACGTCGCTCGCGTTCATTTTTCGAAACGAAATGTTGGGAGAACGTGGTGAAACGTCTTCATCCTGTCGCGGAACTTTCACAACACGACAAGCGGCCGGATTCGCCAAGTCGCGACTCGCTCAAGGATTAAGACGAGCCTTGGCCGACTGATCGGAATTCTTTGCGCGTTGGCACTTGGTTTGTTAATCGAAGTGAATGACTCGACGCGATCTCTCAACACTTTCTCTCCTGTCCTTCACGTCCGACAACGAACGCGAACGACCTCTGAACCCACCCGCCATGACACCGCCACTTCTCCTCGTGGTCTCTCCCGACGCAGACTTCTCGGCCGACCTGACGTCTCGGCTCAACGGTGCGTTCCACGTGCTGTCGTTTCCGACTCCCGAGGAAGCTCAGATTGCAACTCGTCAGCAACCGTTATGGGGACTGGTCGCGGATTTTCGTGATTGCTCGCGAGGCGGCCACCTCGAAGAGCGTTTCCTCAATGATTTCCAGACGCGAATTCCGAAGGGGGATGGGGCAGTGCTGACGCCTGCGGATTGTCCAGAGCCTGTGGAACGGCTGATGGCGTGCAGCGAATTCGCCTGGCTCCGCGGACGGTTCGACATCGAACAACTGGCCGACTCCCTGCGGAAGAAAGCTGCGGGTGCCACGTCGCCGACTCAGTCCAGCGAACCCGTTTTCGAGGTGCCGAGCGAAACGGAGTCGGACACGGTGCTGACCGGGATCACTCGCCGGTTTGAGACCAACACACCCAAACTCAAATTGATGCTGGCGGATCTCGAGATTGCCGCAAAGCACGACGTCACCGTGTTGCTAATCGGCGAGACCGGTTCGGGGAAAACATTTCTCTCGAAACTGGTTCACGAAATCTCGCCGCGTCGCAACCAACCGTTCCTGCCCGTCGCGTGTGGAGCGTTGCCATCGGACCTGATCGAAAGCGAATTGTTCGGCCACATGAAGGGATCGTTCACCAGCGCACATGCGGACAAGGACGGCAAGTTTATCGCCGCCCGTCGAGGCACGATTCTGCTGGACGAAATTGACGTGCTCGGTCCCGAGCAGCAAGTCAAATTGCTCCGCGTGATCGAAACGGGGGAGTTTGAACCTGTCGGATCGAACAAGACACTCAAGTGCGAAGCCCGGCTGGTCGTCGCGAGCAACCTCGAATTGCAGCCGCTGGTCGAGCAGGGCAAGTTTCGGCCGGACCTCTACTACCGGCTGAACATGCTCAAATTCGACATCCCGCCGCTTCGCGCTCGCAAGCCGGACATCATCCCGCTGGCTCGCAAGTTCATCCGCGAGCAGTCGGCCAAGCACAATATTCAGGTCCATCGGATCGACGACAGTTTGTACGCGGCGTTGTACCGCTACCCGTGGCCGGGCAACGTGCGCGAACTGGAAAACGTGATCCAACGGGCGGTGATCTACTGCCGTGAGGGAGTACTCAGCGCTCAGCACCTGCCGCCGCATGTGGTCATGTGTCAGGCCGGACCATCGAACGATGGGACGACGCAACAGTTCACCCAAAACGAATTCTCTGATGCCCGCACGCGGCTGGGCCAACGCATCGCGGTCAGCGAGCGGGAGATCATCGAGGAGGCTTTGTTCAAGAACAATTACAGCCGGACGAACACCGCCAAGTCTCTCGGGATCAGTCGCGTCACGCTTTACAACAAAATGAAAAAGTACGGCATGAGTAAATGATTCCGCCGGCTGCGGCCTCAACCGCCATCCCCTCGCGGCCGCCGAGCCGGCATCGTTTACACGTCATCCCTCCCGCCCAACTCAATGTGTGCTTCACGCACGGTCTGGGTCCGACTTGCCACTTGGAATCGTGCGGACTGCCCGACCCCATTGACTTCACGCATCACTCTCGACTCGCATGCCGAACACATCACAAGCGCCGCCGCCCTCCTCGGACACCAGTCGTCCGGTCTCGCGCCTGCCACGCTACATGACGAACAGTTCCGTGACGGAAACGCCACGCGGACCGGAAGTCAATCTGATGGTCGAGACGCTCCCGCTGATCGAGAGCGTCCGCTTTTCTGACGCGTATGGTCGTTGGTTGCGACTGGCGGGTCGCGATTCGTCCGCACGAATCGAACAGCATCCCGACTGCGTGCTTCGCGACCTGCCGTACTGCGATGGCGACATGGTCAAGCTTCCACCGGTCGCGTTGTTCGCGAACCCCTCCGAATCGCCGCGGGAGTCGCTGGCGGCGGGAATACTGGTTCCGAAGGATGTCTCCACGAATTCGTTGGGCGGCCTGGGGCTGCCGTGGAAGCTGCGGGGATATCGTGTCGTCGGTAATTCGCTGCTGGGCTGGAGAGGTAACGACATCCAGCGCCTCGTGCTGGATGCGGCCCTCACGTGGGTCGATCATCACCACGCCGATTTCCTGCTCGTCGAGGATGTCGATCAGCGCTCGGCCTTGTGGAGCCTGCTGGAAGCCGGGTGCGAGCGGGGCTTCACGTGGTCACCAACGTCTCAAATTCAACCACGGTTTCGCGTGCGGTTCCCGGTTCCCGTTGATGACTACTGGCGGAAGTTTTCACCGAAGACTCAGAACACGCTCCGCCGAAAAGCCAAGGCGATTGGCCGCTCGCGCCTCGTGCGAGTGACAGAACCGGATCAGGTGCCGGAGTTCCTGGAGTATGTGCAGACGGTCGTTCAACGATCTCAGTCGGCTGGCAAAATGCCGAGTCGCGTTGCACGAGACCAGCGAGAACTGCAAAGCTGCCTGCTCCTGGCCGACCACCGCTGGTTGCGGTCCTACGTGTTGATTGTCGATGGTACACCCGCCGCGTACGTCATCGGTTACCAAAACCGCGACGGCTACCGGATCAAAGAACTGAAGTGCGACCCTCGGTTCGCAGATCGCTCGCCGGAGGTCGTCATCGTGTACCGGCTCTTGCAAGACCTCATCAAACACGAGACACCGCAGATCGTGGATCTCGGCTGGGGCAACTCCGATTTCCAACGCCTGTACGGCAACGAAATCGGAAAGAGTGCCGACGTGTTGCTGGTGCGGCAATCGCGGTGTCTGAACTTCGGATTGGCGTACCTGCGAACCTGTCACGTCATCCGGACCATCTCCCGACTGGTGGTGGAAGGGATTCGCGACTGCGAACCGTTCCAGCATTTGCACATCGACGCGGGGAGTGGCAGGCCAGAGGAAGAGGAATGACCGCCGTGGGGATCGTGTGAACTGGCGGGTCATCCATTTCCTGCGGATCGCCTTGCAGGGGTGGCAACCCAGCAGTCGGATGTTGCATCGCATCACGCGACCGGATCAATCTCCACGACGCAGTGCTCCGTGGCAGCACGCAGCACGGCTTCGACGAGTGCGATCGTTCTCAGATTGTCGCGACCGTTGATCGGCGGTGGAGTTCCTGCGGAGAGTGCCGCCAGCAGTTCGCCCATCGTGCCGCGAAACGCGTCGGGGAACCACACCTTGTCCCAGCGCGGCTGGAACCAATAATCGCCGCGCTGTCGCGTGGTGAAATCGAGCGTGCTCGGCGTGTGAGCCGGATAACTCGGCCAGCCGATCGTGCCGCGAGCCAGACCGTCCGTCCCTTCGACTCGCCAGCGGATGCCGATGTCTCCCTGTGACCCCTCGCGTACCGGGCCGGTCCACACGTCGTCCCAACTGCTCGCCCGGCAGCCGTTCGCGAATTCGAGGATGTACAGGTTGATCCCATCCCGGTGCGGGAATTTTGTGCGCGGGTCGGTGCGCGTGCTGGCCATCACGCGGACGGGATCGCCGAACCAGTAGCGGAAGCAGTCGAGGTGATGGATCGACATCACAAACGTCGAGAGCGAATGCAGGTCGCGGCTCCACGGCATCCAATGCGGGATGGCCCGCATGTCGATCGTGCCGAGCACCGGTTCGCCGAGCAATCCGCGTTGGAACAGGTCCTTGCACGCCCGCACCGACTGATCGTGCCGCATGTTTTGATTGACGGCGAGTGCGATGCCCGCGTCTTCGCACAGCCGGACGATTTCGCGGGCGTCGGCGAGGTTCATCGCCAGCGGCTTCTGGGCGAGGATGCCTTTCTCATGATCCGCGTGGCGGATCACGTCGCGCACGACCTCAAGCTGAAACTGCGGTGGCACGGCGATATCGACCACCTGCACATCGGGATCAGCGAGCAATTTGTGATGATCGCGGTACGCCTTCGGCACGCCCCGCAACGCCGCGACTTCGGCGGCTCGTTCCGGTGTGCGCGACGAGATTCCAACCACGCGAAATCCGGCCTCTCGGTATGCCACGAGATGACAGTCTCGCACGATGAATCCCGCCCCAATGATCCCGATCCCAAATTGATCGAGTCCCGCCGGCAAGCCCACTTCGTAGTCGAGTTGCAAGTCGAAGTCCATGTGCTCTCCTGTTGATTCGAGGCGAGGTCACCAACTGGACGGCGGATCAGCGGAACTTTGGCTGGCTGCTTTTTGAGACGAACCAACCGACGACCAGGATCCCCACGCCCAGCCAAAGGTAGTCCATCGGAGTCGAGAAATTCCACCATTGCAACAATTGCCCAGTCACAATTCTCACGATGCGTTCCATGATGGCCTCTCATTGTCATTGTTAGCCAGCCGCGATTTGCGGTGGGTGGGTCGCCTGGCCCATAGGATTCCAAACCCCGAAACGATTCAGGAGTTTCGTGGGCTCACGTCGGATTCGAGTACGCCGGCCAATCCGCAATCTTGCAGGTTCCCTCGACCCGGTGCAGCGAAGATTCCGACGGCGAGGGTTGCAGCGGTCATTCTGAGACACGGGCTTGCCGAACGGGCGGCAATCGAAAACAACCGTCAGAACCCAGACGCCGAACCATCACAAAGGCATCTCGTCCAGATGCAGGATGGAATTGAGCGAGGTCACAATTGTCTGGCCTTGTTGATGCCGGAGGAAATTCACCGCCCCGTTACTTTGCGGAATTCCCTTCGCGCGATTGAGGTCTGTGCCGAGCAGGTGCGCGAGGTAGACACGGTTCACGACGTTGTGTGCCACGACCACGATGTTCTGTCCGTCGCACCGCTCCAGCAGCGAATGGATCACGGGCTGCACACGGTTCAACGTGTCGCGATACGATTCGCCGCCGAGGTACGGATGGTCCCCCGGGCGGTCGAGGAACTTTCGGGCTGCCTCAGGATGCCGCTGTTGAATCGTGTCCCAGTCGAGTCCTTCCCAGTCACCGACGTCGCACTCGTGTAACTCGTCGATTGTAGTGACCGTCAAGCCATGTGGAGCCGCAATGGCCGCTGCCGTCTGCCGTGCCCGGACCAGCGGACTCGCGAACACCTGGTGGATGCGAAACTCGGCGAGTAATCGCCCAACGGCCGTGGCCTGTCGCTCGCCGGTTTCACTGAGAGGCAGATCGACACCCTTGCCTTGCAGCACATACGGCTGGCGTTCGTTGGCTGTCGTCGCGCCGTGGCGGACGAGAAACAGATGCGTGGTTGTGTTGGGAGCTGGAAACTTCATTGCAAAATGTTGACGGGCTGGGGCGGTGGTTTGAGGGCGGGAAGCGTAGATGCCTCGACTCCATGACGCAAGGCGAATCGAGACGCAGTTGCCAGAGCGTTTATCACCGGTCGTTCCGGCAGAAAATGGTCAGTGAAGTCGCCGCGGGGAGAAACCCGGGCGCGAGTGGGAGGACGTTGCGGATGGTCGATTTTGGTGGTTGTCATGTCGGCAGTCAGTGGTCAGTCATCGTTCGTAATTGTTACGATGCCCCTCATCAACTGACCACTGACAACTGACCACTAACTCTGAGGCACCGATGTCCGACACCCTGAAACAACGACTGGCTCGCGGCGAGATTGTCATGACGTGTGCGTTCGGCCGAATTTTGCATCATGTGTACGTGCAAATGATCGGCATCCACGGCGGCTTTCAGGCGATCTGGTTTGACCTCGAGCACATGGACTATTCGACTGAGAAGCTCGAAGTCGGCTGCCTGGCGGCTCGGTCCTTCGGCATGGACACGTTCGTACGGCTCGCCCCGACCGACTACGCGACGATCACGCGAGCACTCGAAGCCGGAGCCTCTGGAGTCATGGCGGCTCAGGTGCGGACCGCGGCTCAAGCCGAGGAGATCGTGAAGTGGGCCAAGTTTTTCCCGCGTGGATATCGCGGACTGAACACCGCCGGTTGGGACGCTCAGTACGCGACGATCCCGGCGACCCAGTTTGCCGAGAAGGCCAATCGCGAGACGCTCGTTCTCATCCAGATCGAGACGTTGGAAGCCTTGAACGAATGCGAGCAGATCGCGGCCATCGATGGAGTGGATGGTCTGTTTGTCGGCCCGGCGGACCTCGGTCAGGCACTCGGCGTGACCGGCGATTTCTTCAATCCGAAATGTCTCGCCGCCCTCGAACGGGTTGGAGCGGCCTGCAAGAAACACAACAAGCCGTGGGGTGTGGTTCCTGTCAACCAGGACTATGCCGACCGTTGCGTGGCCCTCGGCTGTCAGCTCTTGTCGTGTACAAACGACGTGCGGCTGATCAACGTGGGAATGGAAGCGGTGAAGAAGTCGTACGGAAAATATTTCCCGACGACTACGTGAGCGGTGTCTTGTTGAGTTCGCCGGGAAGTTCTTGCACGTACTGTGGCACCGCAAAACCGGGGAGGCGTTCGCGAAGCTTTGCGATCAGCTCGCGACCGGTCTCCTTGGAGACTTCGAAGTGCGCCGTGCCGGATACACGGTCGAGCTGATGCAAGTAATACGGAACAACACCGAGGTTGATCAGTCGTTCGGAGAGATCGGTCAGCACATCGGCGCTGTCATTCACGCCGCGCAGCAGCACGGCTTGATTGAGCACGGTGATTCCGGATCGCACCAGCCGTCTCAGGGCGGCGGCGCAGGTGCCCTCCAGCTCTCGCGGATGATTCGCGTGGACGACCATGATTGGTGTGAGCCGGTTCGACAACAGAATGTCCAGCAGCGACTCAGTGACTCGCTCGGGAAGCACGATCGGCAAGCGCGAATGAATGCGAAGTCGGGTCAGATGCGGAATCGACTCCAACCGTGAGACGATTTCCGACAGACGCTGGTCCGTCAGCATGAGCGGATCGCCGCCGCTGAGGATCACTTCGTGAATTGTCTCGTCAGTTTCCAACACCTCGAACGCCGGTTCCCAATCTGCCATTCGGCGCGGTTCGTCACTGTAGGGATAGTGCCGCCGGAAACAGTAGCGGCAGTGAATCGCACATGCACCGGTCGCGATCAATAGTGCCCGGCCCGCGTACTTGTGCAGGAGTCCCGGTGCGCGTCGAGACGCTCCGTCACCGACTGCGTCCGCGTCGAAGCCCTCGACGTCGTGTTCCTCCACGCCGAGCGGCAAGACTTGCAGCAGCAATGGATCGCGAGTGTTTCCGTACTCCATCCGTGCGACGTATTCGCGTGGAACCATTAGGGGAAACAGTCGCGCAGTTCGGTGGGCGGGCTCGCGAAAATTGTCCGGTAAGCCCAGCAATTCGATCAGTTCGTCGGGATCGCGCACCGCGTGTGCGAGCGTTTGATGCCAGTCGTCGGTCATCGATTCCGAGGCAGCGAAAGAACTGGCAATGGTCATGGGCTTCTGTTACTCTCCCGCATCGTTTTTTCGGCGGAAGTCGAAATTTCCGTTTCACGTTCCAGACACGAGAATCAAGTCACATGCCATTGATTGAAGCCGGTGCGTTCAAGAAGGGAATTAAAGTCATCCTCGAAGGTGAACCCTACGAAATGCTGGATATGAATTTCGTCAAACCGGGCAAGGGGCAGGCGCTTTACAAGTGCCGGCTGCGATGCCTGACGAAGAATACCATCCTCGACCGGACCTACAAGAGTGGCGATGGCCTCGAAGCTGCTGACGTGCGCAAGGGGGATGCTCAGTATCTGTATCGCGAGCGCATGAACTACGTTTTCATGGATCTGGAAACCTTCGAGCAGTATTCGCTGGCCCCCGAGATGCTCGGCGAAGCGGCGAGGTTTTTGATGGACGGCATGACCTGCAACCTGCTCTTCTGGAACGATCAGCCGATCGGCATCTCGCTGCCACAGCACGTCAACCTGAAGGTGACGGCGGCCGAACCCGCCGTCCGCGGGAACACGTCGTCGAACATCACCAAGCGGGTCACTCTCGAAACCGGTGCCGAAGTGAACGCGCCCGCGTTCATCGATGTCGGTGAAACCATCCGCATCAACACCGAGACCGGCGATTACATGGAACGGGTCAAGACGTAGTTTTGTCCGCCAGTCGGCATTGGAGTTCAATGAAACCCGGTTTCTCTGCTGAGACCGGGTTTTTGTACGGAATCGGTCAGCATGTCCCAACCGACAGACAACACCCACAACCAAAAACTGTTCATCGAAACTGTTGGCTGCCAGATGAACGTGCTGGACAGCGAACTGGTCGTGGCCGCATTGCGCAAACGGGGATATGAGCTCACTGCGGACGTTCGCGACGCGGACACAATCCTGTTCAACACCTGCAGCGTTCGGGAGCATGCCGAGCACAAGATTTACTCGGCGCTCGGGCGTTTGAGATTCAGCAAGCGGCAGCGGCCCAACCAGGTCATTGGCGTCATCGGTTGCATGGCTCAGAAGGATCAGGATCTGATCTTCAAGCGTGCGCCGCAGGTGGACCTCGTGGTTGGCACGGGACAACTCGCTCAAATCCCTGACCTGATCGACGCGGCGCGGCAGCAGCGCGATCATCGACTCGCCATCAGCCTGGATCGTCGCGACGCCACGCGGAACGAGGTAAGCGATAGTTTTCAGAGTTACGATCCGCTCCGCGATCCTGAAATGCGTCAGTCGCCGTTTCAGGCGTTTGTTCGAATCATGATCGGATGCGACAAGTTTTGCACGTACTGCGTCGTGCCGATGACACGCGGCCCCGAGCAAAGCCGACCTCCGCGAGACATTTTGCACGAGGTTCAGCATCTGGCGGACGAAGGCGTGAAGGAAGTCACACTGCTGGGTCAGACCGTCAACAGCTACAAGTTCTCGCACGATGGCCGGCTCTGGCGGTTGTCCGACTTGATCGCTGCCATGCACGATACGCCGGGGTTGGAGCGGATCAAATTCGTCACCAACTTCCCGCGTGACATGTCGAACGACTTGCTCGAAGCGGTCCGTGACTTGCCGAAGGTGGCCCGCTACCTGCACGTTCCCGCGCAGTCGGGGTGTGACGAAATGCTCAAGCGAATGAAGCGCGGTTACACCGTCGAGCAGTACCGCGAGATGATGAGCCGCATCCACGAGATCGTTCCCGGCTGTGCTGTGTCCAGCGACTTTATCGTCGGCTTCTGCGGTGAGACCGAAGAGTCGTTCGCGAAGAGTCTCGGCCTGATTCGCGAGTTCCGGTTCAAGAACAGCTTCATCTTCAAGTACAGCCCGCGACCTGGAACCAAAGCTGACGAACTGTTCGCCGACGATGTGCCCGAGGACGTGAAGCGTCGCCGCAACAATGAAATGCTCGACCTGCAAAACACGATCAGCGAGGAAGACAACGTGGCCTTCATCGGTGAGGAGGTCGAAGTTCTCGTCGAAGGCCCGAGCAAGTCGTCACAGAAAGCCAGCCGAGCCGAAGAACTCTTTCAACCACAGGACCACGATGCCGGATCGGTCGGACCACCCGTCGTGCAACTCGGCGTCGCAGCGGAACCGAACGGCACACCGATCCAACTTACCGGCCGCACGCGCTGCGATCGGATTGTCGTGTTCGATGGAAATCCGCGACTGGTCGGCACATTGACCCGCATTCAGATCCACGACTGCTCGACCACCACGCTGATGGGTTCGATCGTCACCCGCGAACTTCAGCACGCCAGTTCACCGCTGCTGCCGATTCTGGCGAATTCGTAATACACGCGTCATCCGAAAACCTCGACGATCGGTCGTCCCAGCGCCACGTGATGCGGTCGCGAGAACTGGTCCACGATTCGTGTTTCGGGATCGATCCCCAGCGAGTGATAGATCGTCGCTGCGATGTCTTCGGGTGTGACGGGGTCTTTCACCGGGTACGCGGCAAAGCTGTCTGAAGCCCCGAACACAGCCCCTCCCCGAATACCGCCTCCGGCAAGCAGCACGGTGTAGCAATGTGGCCAGTGGTCGCGCCCGGCGCGATCGGCTCCGGCACCGCTGGTGATTTGCCCGAGTTTCGGTGTCCGGCCAAATTCCCCCATCGCCACGACAAGCGTTTCGTCGAGCAGGCCGCGGTCGGCGAGATCGGCCAGCAGGGCGGAGAACGCTCGATTCGCGTACGGCAGCAATGAATTCTTAAGCAGGGGAAAGTGCTGCCGATGTGTGTCCCATGCCTGATCGATGCGGCGTCCTGAACACACCGTGACCAGCCTCACACCCGCTTCGATCAACCGTCGCGCCGTCAACATGCACTGGCCAAGATGTGGCAGTCCACCAAACTTGCGAGCTTCGACAGACCGATCCACGCGATCGGGCAGCCCGTACCGTTCGCGAACAGCCACCGGTTCCTCGTTCAGATTGAATGCCATTCGCGTACGAGACGAGGACAGCAGGTGGAATGCTCGTTCGTAGAACGTGTCCAACCGCGTCGCGGCACCGGTGTCGCGCGGACCGGTCGCTGGTTGATTGAGAGTTTCGAGCAAGGCGCGTCGCTGGTCGAGACGTCGCGACGGGACATCGGCCGGCAGCGCGAGTCCGGGCACCTGATAGTCTGCCGCGCTGGGGTCGCCGGCGACGAACGGGTCGCACCCCGCGCCAAGAAAACCGGCTCGCTGACCGGGAAGATCGTAGTTGTTGTTCGACATCATCTCCGGCAGGTGAACGAACGGCGGCAGCGAGTTGCCGACCGGTCGCAACTGGCTGAGCACCGCCCCAAATGGAGGAAAGTTTTCCGGCTCGTCGCGGATGATCAGCCGATCTCCCACGACGGGCGACCGGCCGGTGAGAGCGTAGTACGCACCGGCATTGTGATCGACGACCCGGTGATGCACCGAGCGGATCAAGGCAACGTGGTGCATCTGTCTCGCCAATAGTGGCAGGTGTTCGCAGACTTGCACGCCGGGGACGCTGGTCGCGATCGGCTCGAAATCGCCGCGCACTTCGGCGGGCGCTTGCGGTTTCATGTCCCACAAATCCTGATGCGCCGGGCCGCCTTCGAGGAAGAACAGAATGCACGATTTCGCGTGCGGACGGCGAATCGTGTCGGTTGCGAAAGCCTGCGACTCACGGAACAGAAGTCGCGGCAACGTCAGCCCCGCCAGGCCAAGCCCGCCCACATGCATCATTCCCCGGCGATTCAGACCGTGCCAATCGATCATCGATCAGGGCCTCCCCCCGCCGGCGAACCATTGCGACTCCCGCGATGAAACGCAAACGCAGGGCCAGATAACAATGTCGAGGTCGCCGTCAACGTGTTTGTTATCGCGATCCGACCATCGCTCGGCAACACATCACGCCAGTAAATCGGACACGATGCGAGCTTTGGTCACCTCGGCATCGGTCAGGCTGGCGTCACGGCCGTCATGCGGGTACGTCAGGCGATGGTGATCCAGCCCCAGCGAATGCAACAGCGTGGCGTGGAGATCGTGGACGTTGACGACCTTGTCGATTGATTTGTATCCAAAATCGTCCGTCGCCCCGTGGACGTAGCCGGCTTTGAAGCCGCCGCCGGCCAGCCAGAGCGAAAACGCATGCCGGTTGTGATCGCGACCGTCGGCTCCCTGCGAAATCGGCTGGCGGCCGAACTCGCCCGTCCACAGCACGATCGTGTCGTCCAGTAAACCTCGCTGCTTGAGGTCCATCACCAGCGCCGCGCTTGGCTGGTCGGTCCGCGCACAAAGCCCCTTCAAACTTTCCGCGTTCTTGCTGTGTGTGTCCCACGGCTGGCCGCTCATGAATATTTGAACAAACCGCACGCCGCGTTCGATCAATCGTCGGGCCAGCAGACACCGCGTTCCGTACTCCTGCGAGGCGGGGTTGTCGATCCCGTACAGCTTCCGTGTCGACTCGGTCTCTTGCGACAGGTCCAACGCGTCGGGGACGGCGAGTTGCATGCGCGCGGCGGTCTCGAAGTTCGCCAAACGCGCCGCGAGCTCGGAGTTCTCAGGATGCCGTTCGATTTGTCGCCGGTTGATCTCTTCCAAAAACCGGAGCTGATTGCGACGCGCACCGGGACCGACGCCCGCCGGGCTCGGCAGATTGAGCACGGGCGAACTGCCCGATCGAAACATCGTCCCCTGGTAGACCGCCGGCAACCAGCCGGACGTCCAATTCTTTTCGCCATCCACTGGCAGACCGCCGGGGTCCGACAGCACAACGTACGCCGGAAGATTCGCGTTCTCGGTGCCGAGCGCGTAGATCGTCCACGCCCCCAACGTCGGCAGGCCCGACAAGAACTTTCCGGAGTGAATCAGCCGCAGCGCCGATTCGTGATCGACCGACTCCGTGCTCATCGACCGGACGAGCGTGATGTCATCGACGATCTTCGCCGTGTGCGGCAGATGCTCGCACAGTTCCATCCCACAGCCGCCGTGCTTGTCAAACCGAAACGGCGACGCGAGCACGTTCCCCTTCTGCTTGTCGAACTGCACTTCCAGATCGCCACCGGGATACGGCTTGCCGTGGTACTTCGTGAGTTCAGTCTTCGGATCGAACAGATCGACCTGACTCGGCCCGCCGTGCTGGAACAAACAGATGACCGACTTGGCCTTCGCCCGGTGAACTGCCCCGTCCGCCGCGTCCGCACGCCGGTTCATACCGAGCAGGTGCGACAGTGCCAGCGTCCCCAAGCCGCCAGCGTACTGGCTGAGGAACGCCCGCCGAGTCCGATCCAACGGCGAAGCAATGTCGTTGTGCATGTCGAAATCCATCCACACTGCTTGTCCTACGCTTCCGATGTTTCGTACCGGCCTGCGAGAATTTCGTAGCCACGCTCGCCAGAGCGTGGGAAATCTGGTGACACGTACCACGCTCTGTCGAGCGTGGCTACGAAATTCACGCAGGCCGGTACGAAACATCGGAAGCGA
>JACRIH010000374.1 GCA_016235885.1 Planctomycetales bacterium
GAGAGGGGAACCAGACGGACTCGCCCGTTCCGCGTCCCGCCGCTTGACGAGATCCCCCGCGTCGCCGTAGAACGGTCACGCCATGATCGACTACGACCCCCATCACTGGAACAGCCACCTGCTTGACGTCCGCGGATCGATGGTCCGCGAGATCATGTATCGCGTGATGCTGTGTGTCGCGTGGTCCACGATTGTCGTGGCGTCGCACTGGATGTGGGCCAGGCCGCACAAAGTGTCGTTCGCCATCCCCGAACAGGCTCACATGCTGATGGGAGTCGCGATCAGCTTGCTGCTCGTGTTCCGGACGAACTCGTCGTACGACCGGTTCTGGGAAGGGCGCAAACTGTGGGGCGGAATCGTCAACGAATCCCGCAACCTCGGCCGGCTGGCATCGGTACAGTTGGAATGCGATCCGGGTTTGGTGCGGCGGCTGCTCGGTTGGACATCGCTGTTCGCGCAGGCGACGATGCACCAGCTTCGTGGCTCCCGGCCTCAAGCCGGATGGTGGGACGTGTTGCCAGCAGATGCGGTCCGCGCCGCTGTCGAAAGTGAACACCCGCCGATTGAAATCGCCCGGCAAATGACCGCGTGTCTGGAAGACGCCCGGCGGCGGGGATTGATCTCCGACATCTTGTTCACGCAGGCGGATGCCAATGTCCAATTGCTCGTGGATTACCTCGGCGGTTGCGAACGGATTCACAAGACGCCGCTGCCGTTCTCGTACGTCGTCCATTTGCGACGGGCACTGTTGCTGTATTGCTACACGCTGCCGCTGGCACTGGTCGATCGGTTTGGATGGCATGCGATCACGGCCACGCTGGTCATCACGTACATCCTGATGGGCATCGAAGAAATCGGCGTCGAGATTGAAGACCCGTTCGAGGGGTCTGACAATGATCTGCCGCTCGAGGATATTTGCACAACCGTCGACAAGAATCTGCGTCAGATCACGGATGGGTTGCCGGGTTGAGAAACAATTGTGCCCTCTCACTTTGGAAGAGGGCTGGGGCAAAGGGTGGTTCGATCTCGCGGCCGCCCCTCACCCCCGACTCCTCTCCCCCGAAGGGGAGAGGGGAGAAGACGATACCGCGCGCGCCGATGAGAGTTCGTTTGGATAACTGTTGATGATTGGGGAGACTCACCATGCGCATTGGTCACTGTCAGTTGGATTCGCAGTTGGGAGATTTCGAGGGGAATCTTGCCAAGGTCGTGAAGGGACTGGAACAGGCGGAGCGCGATCGCGTGGAGATCGTGTGCTTCCCGGAATGCTTTTTGACCGGCTACCCGGATCGCGGCGAGATCGCCCGGCGGGATGCGTTCACGGTCGGGTCGGATAAGATGATGCGGCTGCTGGATCAGACCAACCGGTTCGAACCGGCGTTCATCGTCGGGTTCAACGAGCTGCGTGGCGACGACCTCTACAACACTGCGGTCGTGGCTCACAAGGGACACATCCTCGGCACGTTCAGCAAGTGCTCGGCGTACATGTCGTTTCACAAGCAGGGGCGCGAGTTCCCCGTGTTCGAACACCACGGGGTCAAGTTCGGCGTGGTGATTTGCTCGGACGGAGGTTACATCGAACCGGCTCGGCTGCTGGCGCTGAAGGGAGCCAAGGTCATCTTCTCCCCGCACTTCAACTACATCGGCAAGGAAGGACTGATTGGGCACTTCATGAAAGTTCGCGCCGACCATACTGCCCGGGCGGTCGAGAACAGTGTCTACTTCGTCCGGGCCAACAACGTGTCGCTCGGCAAGGAAGAGTGCATCTTAAACTCCGACGGCGTGGGCTACGGCGACAGCTACATCGTCGATCCGCACGGCGAAATCATCACCCGCAGCCGACGCCACCAGGAGGACTTTATCTTCGCCGACATCGACACCACGATCACCGACCGCGCGTGGGGCGGCGGCCGATCGCTGTTTAGCGCCCGGGAGTTTGGGCGGCAGATGATGGAGATTGTGGATCGACCTGCCACACAGAAAAACAAGTAGCCAAGCTCACCAGAGCTTGGGTCGAATGGTCATCGGCCCAAGCTCTGGCGAGCTTGGCTACAAACGAATGGAAGCGAAGGCGTCTACTTCGCCGTCAACTCGCGGACGTAAATGTTCTTGAAGTACAGCGTGTTGCCGTGGTTCTGGAGTTCGATCTGGCCGGTCGGATAGACGGGCTTGTCGCGTTCCCAGTAGTTTTCGAGCGTGACGTCGTTGACAACGACTTTCCCGTTGAGCTTGATCGTGGCTTTCTCGCCAACCATCTTGATGTGGAAACTATTCCACTGACCGGCCGGTTTGTCGGCCTTAACGTCCGGGAACTTGGGATGCTTCTGGTTGTTCCAGAAGCTGCCGGAGCCTTTGTCCGCGCCGTGCTTGAAGTACGGTTCCCACTCCGTGTCCCAAATCTGAATTTGCGGTGTGCCGCGCACGTAGATGCCGCTGTCACCGCCCTTTTCGATCTTCCAATCCACGTACAATTCGAAGTCGGCATAGTCCTTCACCGCGCACAGCGAATCGCCTTTGCCGTCGAACACCAGCACGCCGTCGACAGATTTCCAGTGCGCCCGCATCTTTTCGTCGGCCACTTTCTGTGCGGCCGAAAGGTCTTCAGGTTTCATCGCCGCACGCGTTTTCGGATTGCCGACAAGCCCCTTCCAGCCCGACAAATCCTTGCCGTTGTACAGGGCGACGAATCCGTCTGGTGGTGTGTTGTCCGGTCGATCGGCGGCGAAGAGGGCGGGCGGCAGGATCAGCGTCAGGCCGAGAGCGAGCGCGGGAAACAAACGGGCGAGCGGGTGGTTCATGGTTGACTCCAGGGTGGGAATAGGGACGGAGTAAATTTCGTTGGTGAGTCCGAACGGGCCAGCCGCCGCGTTCCGGCGGGTGGCATCGTACTGTCGGCGAGTGATGAATTCCAGAAGCCAAGCCGTGCGAGTGCGGTCATTTCCACCACGCTGGTTCGGCGAACAGATCGGCCACATTCATGCCGAAGCCGGGAAGTAGTTCGCCTCCTTCGAGTGACTGCGAAGACGACAAGTGCTGGCGTGCCTGCCTGATTGCCAGCACGTCGACGGTCTTTTCCAGAGGATCGATCACCCACGCCTGACGAATGCCCCAGCCGAGCAGTTCTTGCACGCGGTCTGCGATGGTACGGCGGCGAACCGGTGATGAGGCGATCTCCACAACGAGGGCCGGACGCTGGTCGGTGATCTCCTTGTCGGTCTCACTGAAATCGGTGCTGCCGAGGAACAGGCTCATCGGTGGATACCGAACCGTGTCGGGTGAACGGGCGAGGATCAGTCCCAATTCGAAACACGCATAGCCGACCCGGTCGCGTTGCAAGTAGCCCGCGAGTTCTTTCGACAGGTTGAGTACGACTGTCCCGTGTTCGGGTTCCGGCGGGGCCAAAGTCGCCACCCGACCGCGTACCAACTCGGTCCAGCGTCCGGAATCGGGGAGGTCGAAGCGTGTCTCGGCGAATTGCTCGGCGGTGAGCAGTGCAGAATCCACCACGGTTGGTCTCCCAAATTGCCACCAGCCGACGAGCCGGTGGGAAGGTCGAACGCAGTGTCGCAAATCTTCCCGAACCTTGCCACGCTCCCGTCGAGAGCGGCTACGGACCCGAGTTGTCTTCTTGCCCGCGCGGCGGGACAACGCCACAATGCTCGTCACGAACTGAACAGGTTTGCCGTTCGCCGGAGTTCACGATGTCCATCAAGATTGTCGGAGTCAATGCGGCGGTCGTTGCACTTCTGCTGACGTTACGAATCGGGACCGTGTTCCCTTCTGAACCAGCGACATCCTCCCCGGTCGACGTGAACAGCTTCGACTCCAAGATCACGGCGGCGGATCGCGAACATTGGTCATTCCAGCCCGTGCGGCCTGTCGTGCCACCGGACGCTCGCGATCGCGCGTGGGTCCGCAATCCGATCGACCAGTTTGTGCTGGCGAAGTTGGAAGCGAAAGGTTGGCGACCATCGCCAGCGGCCGAACCACACGCGATCCTGCGCCGCGTGCATCTCGACGTGGTCGGCCTGCCCCCAACGCTCGCGGAACAGGATGCGTTTCGTGGCAATTCGTCGGCGGAAACGCTCGATCGCGTGATCGACAACCTGCTGGCTCGCCCCGGCTACGGTGAGCGGTGGGGGCGGCACTGGCTGGACTTGGTCCGCTTTGCCGAGACCAACGGCTACGAACGGGACGGCGTGAAGCCACACGTGTGGCGATATCGCGACTACGTCATTCGCAGCTTCAACGATGACAAACCGTACGACCGGTTCATTGTCGAACAACTCGCCGGTGACGAACTTCCCGATGCGAGTTCGGAAACGGTCATCGCCCTCGGCTACTACCGTCTCGGTCCGTGGGACGACGAGCCGGCTGATCCGCTGGAGGACCGGTTCGACCAGCTTGACGACATGGTCAGCACGACGTCGCAGGTGTTCATGGGACTGACGCTCGGCTGTGCCCGCTGCCACAATCACAAGTTCGAACCGTTGACGACGCTCGATTACTACCGAATGGTCGCGACGTTCAACACGCTCCAGCGCTCCCAGGCCGGTCGAGCCGATCTCGACGCGCCGGCGGGTAATCGCGAGCAGCTCGCCGCGCAGGCTGAGCGCGATCGGCGGATCGGAGACTTTCAGAAGCAATCGGCCGCGCTGCGTGAGCCGGTGGCGACCGAACTCCTGAAGTCTGGGCGCACGAAATTACCCGCCGATGCCATTGCGGCGTTTCTCGCAGAACCGGCCAAGCGATCGCCACCACAGAAAAAACTTGTCGAACAAAATGGCAAGCAATTCGATGAGGAAGTGACCGTCGCGTTGCCGGCCGACTCGAAATCCCGCATCGCGGAAATCGACTCGCAGGTGGCTCGGCTTCGCGCTGAGACACCGGACCTGCCGCGAGCCTACTTCGTCCACGAGCCGTCTCCCACTCCTCCCGCAACGCACGTGTTGCTGCGCGGCAAAGCGACTCGGCCGGGGATGCGGGTGGATGCGGGAGTGCCGGCGGTGCTTGCGTTGCAGCAGCCCGCGTACCCGCCGCCAGGGACGCACACGAGCGGGAAGCGGATCACATTCGCGAACTGGATCGCTTCGCGCGACAACCCGTTGACGGCGCGGGTGATCGTCAACCGCGTGTGGCAATTTCATTTCGGCGAGGGTTTGGTTCGGACTCCGAGCGATTTCGGCGTGATGGGGGAACCGCCGTCGCATCCGGAATTGCTCGACTGGCTGGCGAACTGGTTTGTCGAAAACGGATGGTCGTTCAAAAAGCTGCATCGACTGATCTTGTCGAGTAACACGTACCGGATGAGCAAGGCGTGGCACGCCGAGTACGGCGCGGTGGACCCGGAGAACAACCTGCTGTGGCGCGTGCCGTACCGGCGTGTGGAAGTGGAAGCACTCCGCGATTCGATGCTGACGGTCAGCGGCCGGCTGAACCCAAAGATGTACGGACCGAGCATGTTTCCGTTCGTGCCGAAAGAAGCCCTCGCCGGGAGCAGCGATCCGAACTCCATCTGGCAACCGTTCGACGAAGTCGAAGCGTCGCGGCGCACGGTCTACGCGCACATCAAACGCTCGCTGGTCGTGCCCATGCTCGAAGTGCTCGATCTGTGCGACACGACCAAGTCGTCCGCCAAACGCTCCGTCACGAGTGTGGCTCCGCAGGCGCTCACGCTGTTCAACGGACATTTCGTCAATCAGCAAGCCACTCACCTCGCGAAACGCCTCGCCACCGAAGTTGGCTCCGACCCCGCGCGGCAAATCGATCTGGCCTACCGGCTGTCCCTCTGCCGATCTCCGACGAAAACCGAACTGGCGGGGATGCTCGACTTTCTGCGCGACGAAGCCCGGCGGTTTCAGTCTGACGCGGAAGCCGCCGGTCAGAAGTTGATCGATGCCACGGCGAAACAACGCGCGCTCGAGCAACTCTGCCGTGTCGTGTTCAATCTGAACGAATTCGCGTACGCGGACTGAATCTCAGACGTGGAAACAGCCGCCCTGTCTGGCACATGTATTCCTGATACTCCGGTCCGAATGACTCGCACATCAAGCGTTCCTCGCGAGGCGTGCGCAGGAAATACAGCGGGGCGAATGTCACGACGGCGCTCCACCCGGCAAGCCAGTTTTCCAAAAGCAACCCCTGCGCGATGCTCCAGAGCCAGATGGACGCGTACATCGGATGGCGGATCAAACGGTAAACTCCGTGCTTGATCAATTCATGGTTCTTGCGGACCACCAGAGTGACCGACCAGTTCAGTCCCAAATCGGCGTGAGAGCGCCAGAACAACCAGAGAGCCGCCAGCATGATGGCTGTGCCGCACCAGGGAACGAAGGCCGGGAGACGATAATCCGCGAAAGAGAGCCACGGTGTGAACAAATACAGAACCGGCAGAATCAGGCTTCCAGCGCTAACGACGAACAGTAGGAATTTCTCCAGCGCGTCCATGCGGTTGATGGACTGCTCATTGGTTTTGATGCGCCGGCCAAACTCATGGCGAATACCGAGGTAGGCAACGAAACCGATGAGAAAGACCAGATTCCAAGGTTGAATCGGCATGGGGAAGTGCTCTGGCTGGAGTATTGGCAGAATGATGATGGGCAGAACGATGAGAAAAGCGAAGCGTCAGAACAGCTTTGTCACGGAAATCATTCTGCCCATTTTCATTCTGCCAGCACGTACTTGACGTAGGAGTGTTCACCGAGAACTCAGACCAATTCGCTGCAACGTATCGCGAGTGGCCGATGCGGTTGGTTCAAGCCCGAATCGCTGATGAACGGCTGCTTGCCCTGCGCGGGACAATTCCAATCGCAGTCGAGGGTCGAGGATCAGGCGCTCCAGTGCGGTCGCAAGTTCTTCGGCATTGTTTGGTTCGACCAGCAAGCCTCCGCCGGTCGCGGCGAGAAGTTCCGGGAAGGCTCCGTGTCGAGGCTGAACCACGGGGACACCGTTCGCGAGCGCTTCGAGGACGTACAGCCCTTTCGGTTCGTGGTACTCGGTCGGGACGCTAAGGACATCGAACGATTTGAGCACGGCCACCTTCTCATCATGCGTCGCGGGGCTGCCGAGGTGGGTGAACGCGTCGCCGAGATCGGCGGCTTCGTGAAAGAGTTGCTCGGCCCAATGGCGGTCGCGAGCACCAAGGTAGCCTGCCGCCACTAGGCGCGTGCGCTGTTGCCGCTGGTGCAAGATTCGGAATGCTTCGACCAGCCGGTGCAGTCCTTTTTCCGGACAGATGCGGGCGAAGTAACCGACCGTGAATGGTGACGAAGCTGTTTCTTTCGGCGTGCCATCGTGACCCGTGAGATCGATTCCCAGTGGAGTGACTTCAATTCGCGATCTCGGCAGGTCGAGGTAGTTCGACATGTAGTCGGCATAGAACTGACTGTGCGTCAGGAAGCCGTCGAAGCCACGGGCGAGGTTTCGCAACCGCGACAGAGCCTGTTCGCGGTACGGTGCCACGAGGCCATCCAGAAAAATGTCGTCTCCTTGCAACAGGCAGACGACGGGGCAATGCAGGTAGTCCCCCTGTTCGATTCGAATGGCTTCGAGCGCCCCGGCAAGCAGCGCGTTGCTAAATACGATGATGTCTGGTTGCAGGTCGTGAATGATGAATTGGGCCAGTTCGTCCAGGGCTTCTCGTTGCGGTCCGGCGGAACCGGCGAGCATCGCCAGTGTCAATTCGCCGAGACTGCGGGCATCGTTGCTGATCGCGAACCGCGCGGCGAATCGCAGCAACCACGGAACGTCCACCCACCGCGTGGCAGCTCGCGGCAGGCTGCGCCACAGGCGCGAACGGTGTCGCAGGTAGAGGTCGATCCCGCCGAGATACACGTGGTGTTCGCTGGCATCGGGTTCGTCCACACGGATCGGGGTGTACGTCGGGATCAACGTGACTTCTTCACCAAGCGCCCGCAGGCCACGCGCCAGTGAGTTGTCGTGCATGCACGAACCGCAGAACATGCCCGCTCCACCGGAGGTGAGGATGGCGATGTGCATGGGGGTGGAGAGTCGAAGGCCAAGGGTTGAGTGACGAGGTTGAGGATAGAGGATGGACGTTCGTGGGTCGAGGATTCGCGGCGGCTGGGTCGCGGGCGCATGCAGCCGGGCTTAGAATGCCGTCGACTTCGACTTGCTGTAGTTCGGACCCCCCAGGTCCGGACGGTCCGAAGAACGGACCTAGGGGTCCGTTCCACATCCTGCGAGCAACCCCCATGAAAACGATTCTGATTCAGTTGGATACCGATCCTCAGCCGAGCAGTTTTGACCGTGTGGTGGCGATCGATGCTGGCATCGACGAGTTGTTTTGTTACGGCGGCGTGTCCCCCGAATCGGTCGAACCGCTCGTACACGGGGCGATGTTCACGCGCGGACCGGCGGACCTAAAGCACACGGCGATCTTTGTTGGCGGGAGTGATGTCGCGTCTGGCGAGCGATTGCTGGAACGGGTTCGCAAGACGTTTTTCGGACCGATCCGCGTGTCGGTGATGATGGATTCGAACGGCTCGAACACGACGGCGGCGGCGGCCGTGTTGTCTGCCAAAAAACAATTTGGATCGTTCGCCGGCGTCGAAGCCCTCGTGCTGGCGGGGACCGGCCCGGTCGGTCAGCGAGCCGCCCAATTGCTCGCGGCCGAGGGTGCCTCCGTGCGTGTGGCTTCGCGTACTCGGGATCGCGCGGCGAAGACGTGCGCCGCCATCGCGAGCCAGGTTTCCGGCGGCAAGTTGTCTCCGTGGTCGACCGCGAGTGACGCCGAATTGCGATCTGCGTGCGAGGGCGTGCACCTGGTGATTGCGGCCGGGGCCGCCGGGATCACGCTGCTTCCGGCGGATGTCCGCCGGTCGATTGGTTCGCTGAAAGTCGCGATTGATCTCAATGCCGTGCCGCCGTTGGGAATCGCCGGAGTGGAAGTGATGGACAAGGCTGTCGAGCGAGACGGGGTGATGTGGTATGGCGCGATCGGTGTCGGCGGCCTGAAGATGAAGATTCACAAGGCGGCCCTGCGCCGCCTGTTCGAGTCCAACGATCAAGTGCTCGACACTGCGGCGATCTATCAGATCGGGCAGCGGTTGCAGTGAGCCGGGTCGTGTGATTGTCTGGTTCGCCAAATCATCGGCGCGACAATTCTCGGCGATTGTTCCAAGCGCCGCACTCTTTTGAATCATTGCAGCAACCTCCGTGTGGAAATCTGGCTGCAGTCGAGTCAGTTGTCATGACGCCACGTGGTGACTTTTGTCAACGACGCGTTGCGATCATGCACATTCGAGCATTTCGTCCCAAAGTAAATTGACTCACATTCTCCATGACCTACGTTGCATTCAGGTAGAAATCGAAATGAGAGATCGTCGAGTTTCAGATCTCGACTGCCACACGATGCGGTGGCGACAAAATTGTGTCGGCGGTTGACGAACGGGTTGCGTGGCTTCAAACGTGAAGGCGTGCCTGGCTCGACGGTCACGAGGGACTCATTTTGTTTGCGGACAGACTTGCCAAGATTCACACCACTGAAAAGGTCCAAAACATGCAGACGACAGTCAAGAAACTGGGTGGGTGGTACCGAGAGCGGCGGCGCGGCTCAATCGTCGTCCTGGCGGCGGTCATGATGGTCGTGATCCTCGCGTTCACCGCTTTTGCGGTTGATGTGGGCTATTTGCTCCAAACGAAGACGGAACTTCAGTCGATCGCCGACTCCGCAGCGTTGTCCGCCGCGATGGAACTGAGCGCCACCGACAATGAGGCGATCGTACGCGACAACGCCTGGAATGCCGCCAGGGACATCGCGGCAATGCACAAGTCCGGCGGTCAAACCAGCTTTTCCCTGAACGAGAGTCAGGACATTCAATTCGGACGGATTGATTGGAACGCTGCGACCCAAACGTCTGTTTACCAATGGGGAAATGAGTACACGCCGTACAACATTGTCAAAATCACGGCGCGTTGTGACCAGCGGCCGACAGTGAACGGGACAGCCGGAGCCGATCAACGGTTGCCCCTGCTCTTCGCACCGGTAATGGGCTACCAAAAGGCGGTCGTGAACGCCACATCGATCGCATCGTTCCAGCCACGCGACTTTGCCGTTGTGTTGGACTTCTCGGCTTCGATGAATGACGACAGTACGTTTGCCGCGATTTCGAAGCTTGGACAGGCTAATGTCGAAGCCAACCTCAACACCATGTGGGGCGAGTTGGGTGCCCCCGTGTATGGCAACATGGGTTTCACGCCCGCCTACGCTGTCCTGAAAGGCGTGGCGTTGTCGGGGACCATCCCGCACATCGACGTGACGTTCAAAGGCACGTCGATCGCGGCCACATCGACTTCGAATTTGACGAGCGTGAAACTGCAATTCTCAAATGGCAACACACAAACATTCAGCAGTTTGTCAGCCAAGACGGGATCGTTTGCCGGTTCGGGCAGCAACAGCGGCAAGACCGTCACGAAAGCCTGGGTCAAATCGGGTGGCAACTCGGCTCTCTCATCAGGAAGTCTGGGAGAACTGTTTACATTCGACACGACCAACCTCGTCAAGGCGCTCGGATTGAACACGGTCGCCTATCCGTATCCGTCGGGGAGTTGGACCGAGTACGTGAATGACGTGACGTCGAGCGGCAATTCGAATTCGAACGCGGGCTACCGGTGGAAATTCGGTGCGATGAGCTGGATCGATTTCACGCAGTCGAAATACCCTTCGGCCGCTCAGTCCCCAAATCTCTGGATGACCAGCGAGCAACCGGTGGGGTTGTTGAAGGATGGGGTCGACGTGTTTGTCGACTATCTGCTGGACCTTGAAACCGAAGACAAGGTGGCCTTGTCCATCTACACCCATTCCAACGCGGCAGGTGCCATTCTTGAAAAGGGATTGACGAGCGACCTGCCTGTGATCAAGGACATCGTGCGGCATCGCCAGGCGGGACACTATGACGCCTACACGAACATTTCGGCGGGCATGAAGGTCGGCCGGGATGAACTGGTCGCAAACGCCCGTCCGAAATCTGCGAGAGTCATGGTCTTGATGACAGACGGTCTGCCCAATCGCCCGACC
>JACRIH010000375.1 GCA_016235885.1 Planctomycetales bacterium
AATGCTCATGGCCTCGGCGGCCGCATTGAGTGGAGCCGCCTTGGTGGCATCCAACTCGGCCGCGGCTGACGATGCAAAAGGCCCGGACAAGGTTTTGCGAATCGGCGTCATCTCGGCCACGATTCGTGGGAAGCCTCAACCGCGAAACGGCCACACGTGGCACTTCGCGCAGTACCTGCATCCGACCGCTGACATCGACGCGTATTGCAAGTTCGTCGATCCGGGGTCCGCCAAGTTCTTTCGCGAGTACGTTCGCAATCCGAAATTCACGTTCGACCAACTGCCGTTCCCCGACACGAAGATCACGCATTATTTTGATGCCGACCAGCAGGCCGCGACCGATTTCACGAAAGCGTTTCCTGGGGTACAGGTCGCCAGGTCGGTCGCGGAGATGGTTGAACAAGTCGACGCCATCTGGCTCGGAGATGCCTCGGGATTTGGCGACGATCATTTCGACCTCGTTGCGCCGGGATTGAAGAAGGGCTTGCCGACATTCTGTGACAAGCCGATCGGCGAAACGCCCGCCGGAACGCGAAAGATTCTGGAGTTCGCCAAACAGCACAACGCACCGATCATGTCGTCGAGCCTGTTCCGGCATGAGTGGGGTGCGGAAGCCGCGTTGCGCATGCGCGACTCCGGCGAGTTTGGGTCGATCCAATACGTGATCGCCGGCGTGCAGGGGGGCTACTCGGAAAGTGGTTGGATGGTTTACGGCCAGCATCCCGCGTGGACTGTGATGACTCTGCTGGGGCCGGGCGTCGACGCCGTGAGCATGTACGCTCGCGAAAACACCTGCCACGCACTGGTCACATACCCAGACCGCATGCCCGCCGAAATCTGGATGGGCCGGCCGAACTCGCAATGGGAGTACAATCACACCGCGGTCCATTTCCAGAAGAAGCGGTACGAATACACGCCGTCGATCGAGGGCGACTTTTGGTACGGACACCACTACGAAATCTTCCGGATGGCCGCGACCTTTCGCGAAATGGTCAAGACGCGCCGCGAACCGATTCCGCATCAAGAAATCTTGGAAGTGACCGCGATCGTCCACGCCGCCGCGAAATCGTTGCGCGAACAAAGTCGCCTCGTCAAATTGACCGAAGTGATGTAGCGACCCGATCCCACGCGGCTCGACTCCCTCTCTGGCAGTCGATTATTGCCACTGACCTGAGTCCACAGAAAGGTGAGGAGTTTCATGTCGTTGCACAGTCCCCGGAGCGAGCGCAGGCCAACATTCAGTTTGTGTTACCGAGAAGCCGTTTCAAAACCGGTGTCTGTTGTAGCCACGTTCGCCAGAACGTGGGTTTTGCAGCAATTCGTCCACGCTCTGGCGAGCGTGGCCACGGTTTTGAAACCGCTTCTAATCGTTTTGACAATGGTCGCAGTACTGACCGGGGACAAAGCGGTGTTCTCCGCAGAGCCGACAGGTGAATTGGCGAAGAAGCTGGCTGGCGTAAACTTCGAGCACTACGCTCCTGCACCTGGGTACTCGGAAGGACCGACATGGCGCAACGGGGAAGTCTTCTTTTGCAGCGGCGCGCTGCTCCGCGTGGACGCACAACGCAAGGTCCACAAGTTTCTGGAGATCAATCCCGGTGGCACCGTACTGCGTGGCGACGGGCACATGCTGATCGTCGACAACAAGCACAAGGCGCTCCTCGACCTGTCGCCGGAGGGAAAGCTCGCGGTCGTCGTCGAACAGTTTGAGACGTTCTCGCTGCGAGGCCTGAACGACTTGACGATCGACGCTCGCGGAAACGTCTACTGGTCTGATCCGGAAGGTTCGTCGCTCGACAAACCTGTCGGCAACATCTACCGCGTACGGCCGGATGGTCGTGTGGATCGAATTGGTGGCGGCCTCGCATTTCCCAACGGACTGGATGTCGATCCGGCCGGGAAATTCCTGTACGTCGTCGAATCGCAGTCGAAGAAGGTTCTGCGGTACGCGATCCCCGGCGACAACGAACTGCTTGGCAAGCCCGAACTTTTTTACGACCTGGGTGGCTCCGGCGGCGACGGCTGCGCGTTCGATGCGGCCGGTAATCTGTGGATGACCGATTTCCACCGTCCCGAGACCGGCCAGGGACGCATCACGGTGCTCAGTCCCGACGCCAAGGTGCTGGCCTATCTGCCACTCCCGGCCAAAGTCGTCAGCAACATTGCGTTCGGCGGTGCCAACCACGACGAAATTTTCTGCACGACTGGTGAGCCGCCCGGCGTCTTCCACGCCAAAGTCGGAGTCAAGGGCTTCGCCGGTCATCCGGGCAAACCGTTACCGATCGTGCGCACGTTGAACGTCGTCACGCTGCGGCCACATGCCGATGCTCCGATGCTGACCAAGATTGCAAGCGTCGCCGCTGCGGCCAACCTCGAAGGCGAGCAAATCGATGCCGCGACTCGACAGCAATTGAAAACTCTCGCAGCCGGACTGTCCGATTCGCAGATGCGCAGCGATATCGACAAATTCTTGCCGCGTTGGGAACAAGCCGCAGCACGGCACGCTCGCGACCGGCTGCTGTTAGCCGAGATCAAACGACTGGGAGGCAAAGCAACGCTGGAAGTCGCAGCGCCTGATTGGCTCCGCTCGATCGTCGGCGACGAGGGGCTGACGTCGTTCGGACGGATCGTCGAAATCGAATTGAACGAGCGAACCGATGGCCACAAGGAGCCAACTCCCAAAAAGCTCACTGACCGCGTCCACGACGACTGGCTCAAACTGCTCGCGGATCAAACCGACCTTCGACGACTGGAACTCTCCGGCACAGCGGTGACGAGTGCGGGGCTGGTCCATCTGAAGAACCTGACGAACATGGAACGGTTCAACGTCTGCCTCACTACCGTGAGCGACGACGGTTTCGAGAATCTCGCCGGCATGACCAAGATGCGACGCATGACGATCTGCGCTTCGAAAATCACCGGCACCGGCTTCGCTCACCTCCAAGGCATGAAACAGCTCGAATCGATCAATCTGCACTCGGCCCCCGCCAGCGATGCAGGGTTGGAAGCGATCGGCAAGCTCACCAGCCTGCGTCGACTGGAGATCGTCCACACCAACGTCACCGACGCCGGCCTGAAGCACCTCGCGGGGTTGATCAACCTGCGGCAACTGCACATTCACGGGCCGACGACGACCGAGACAGCGCTGCCGTTCATCGGGCAGCTCAAGGAACTGTATCAACTCGACGTCTACGATCGCCCCGCGAGCAACCAGACACTGGAACAGATCACCAAACTCCCCAAGCTTCGATTTTTGATGCTGCCCAACGGTGTCTTCGACGACGACGGTGTGAAGCATCTGTCGAAGCTGACAACGCTGGAGGAACTGTCGCTCCAATCCGGAAAGATGACGGACGCCTCGATCGACCATCTCGTCAGCCTGACGAGCCTCCGCAAACTGCAACTCGGAGGTCGTATCACCCCGGCCGGTCGCGAACGGCTGATGAAATTGCTGCCCAAGGTTGAGTTGTCCCCGTAGTCCTCAACAGAGCCATCCCTCGCCGGGAATGTCCAAATGGTTGGCTGGCCTTGGCGCGGCTCTCGTCACGTTTCCATTTGATTTTGACACCACGTCCCCGGAGACTTCGTCATGACCAATCGACGCGAATGGCTGTCGTCCCTGAGCACCCTGGCCGCCGGCTGTTTCGCCACCGGGGCAATGCACTCGCACCTCGACGAGGCGTGTGGTGTGGACGACACGAACAATCCGGCCGCCAAGGTCGCGGATCGGACGACGACCATCAAGCTGACGAAGCTCACCGCGACGCCCGTGCATCGCAAGGTGTTTCTCAAACTGGAAACCAATCTCGGTGTGACCGGCTGGGGCGAGATCGATCAGTTGGAAACGCAGGTGGCCGCAGCGTTGGCTCGGTCGCTGTTTGAACTTCTCGATGGCGAAAACCCGACACGGATCGAGCATCTCTGGCAGAAAATCTATCGGTCGCATCGCGACATGCGCGGTGGGCCGTTCATGACGCACACGCTGGCCGGGATCGACATGGCATTGTGGGACATCACCGGCAAGTTGTGGGGTGTGCCCGTCTATCGCCTGCTCGGTGGGCCGACCCGCGACAAACTTTTCATGTACCCCAGTCCGAAGGCCACGAAAGTCGGCGCCGGGTCGCAACCGTTTTCCGGCAACCCGCAGCAGATCGAGCAGTTTGTGAAAGCGATCGAAAACGCCCGCAAACAGGTCGGCCCGGACGGCACTGTCATGTTCGACGCACACTGTGCATTGCCGCCGCCATTCCTGATTCAACTCGCCGCCGCGATCAAGCCGTTCGACGTGCTGTACATCGAAGAGCCAGCCGTGCCGGGCAACATCGAAGTCTTCAAGCGACTCAAGCAGCACATCGGCATCCCGCTGGCGGTCGGCGAGCAGGCCCGCACAATCTGGGAGGTCATCACCTACTTGCAGGAGGGCTGTGCGGACATCTTGCAAGTGGACTGTGCTCACACCGGCGGCATCACTCAGCTTCGCAAAATCGCCACGCTGGGCGAGGCCTATCACGTCCCGCTCGCGCCGCATTGTGTGACGACAGATTTGGGAGCCTCAGCCAGTTTGCACGCCAGTGCGACGATCCCATTTTTCCTGCTGCACGAGTACTACCCCAGCATCTCCCCGCCGGGACTCGTGACCAAAAGTTGGTCGATCGACAAAGACGGTTACGCTTCATTGCCTCAAGGGGTCGGCCTTGGCTGCGAGATCGACGAAGCCAAGCTGGCCGAGCTGGCCAAGGCTCCGCACAAACCCGAATGGCCGACCCGCGGCCGATTGCCCGATGGCTCGATCGCGGATTATTGAACGTCATTTCGGCCGCATCACCGATTCAGTTGCCGATATCAAAACGGCAGAGTGGGACCTTGTCACTCCGACTTGTTACCAAAGCCCCGTGATGGGCTGACCGGAACTGATCGGATAGGGCCGGTTCAGGCTGTCGAAGAAATGGCCAGCGGGGTCGATGCCCAGCGCGTGGAAGATGGTGGCAGTCACATCCCACGGGCCGTATTTCGTGCTGATCGGATACGCCGCGTGACGATCGGTCGCCCCGATGGTCGATCCGCCGCGCACACCGGCTCCGGCCAGGACGATCGAGTACGCAGCAGCCCAGTGCTTGCGGCCGGGAGAAGCGCCAGCGAATTTTGATTCCAAGGCGACGACGGGTGCCCGGCCAAACTCACCCATGCACACGACGAGAGTCGTCTCCAACAGTCCGCGCTGGTCGAGGTCTTCCAACAGCGCGGAAAAACTCTGGTCGAATCGCGGCAACAGCGAGCCGCCCATGACGTCGAAGATGTCGTTGTGCGTGTCCCAACCGAATTGCTCGACGTCGTCGGGGTACTTGTCCTGACCGCGGTTCGAGTGGTTCCACATCACAGTAACCAGGGGCACTTCCGCTTCGACAAGCCGCCGCGCGAGCAGACACGCCTGACCGGATCGGTGTCGGCCGTAGCGATCGCGGATTGACTGTGGTTCGGCTTCGAGATCGAGCGCCTGCCGTGCGGTCGGACGATCGAGCATCTCATAGGCCTGCTGATAGAGCGTCTGCATGTCGATCGTCGGCTGTGCGGCAGGCAGTCTGTTTTGCTCAAGCTCGTGGAGGAGTTGCTGTCGGAGCGCGTGCCGCTTCGCATCCACATTGTCGAGACGCTCCAGTCCGGGGACCGCAGGCTGTCCGGTCGTCACGTCACCGATGACGAGCGAATCGAAACGGCGTCCCAGCAACCCCGCGAACTGACCGGGACCAGGCTCAAACGGAACCAGTGCCGGACCATTGATCAGCACTGACGTCCGCAGGAACTTCGAAGCCGGTCGCGTCTGCTCCAGCACCGAACCGAAGAACGGATGATCCGTCTCGCGCGGCGGCGGGTTCGACGACAGCCGTTGGTGATACTGTCCGGTCAGTGTCAGGTAAAGCGCCGAGCCATGATCGAGATCGTCATGCGACATCGACTTCACGATGGCGTACCGGTGAGCCAGCTTCGCGAGCCGCGGCAGGTGTTCGCAAAGAAACGTGCCGGGGACGGTGGTCTCGATGGCCCCGAACTGGCCACGCACTTCGAGCGGTGCCTCGGGCCGCGGATCAAACGTCTCAAGCTGACTCTGCCCACCACTGGCCACGACAACCAGTACAGACTTCGCCCGACCAAACCCCGCGCTCGGTCCCGTCAATACTTCGCGAGCACGAGCAGGCCGCTGCCGCAAGACCTCGCCCAGAAAGGCCAAGCCCGCTCCGCTCGTCATGCTGAACCAATCTCGCCGACGCATACGCCGCTCCCTTCGCGGACATCATAACTGGACGATCCAATTATGGCATACGCAACGGGCCGTGTACCAATCCAGACGTGATACGCAGTGTCATTTACCCCGGAGCCAACGGCGACGGAGCGTAACGTAGCCGTCACGCTCCGCGTGACGAGCCGAACCAGAGTTCGGCGTTTGTTTGCCATTCGGCGCAGAACGCGGAGCGTGATGGCTACGTTACGAATGACACGCCGGCGCCGTTGGCTCCGGGTTAAACGAACTGACGATCATCAGCCGGCTACCCCGTCGGTCCATGCTTCGCGGCCTTCATCAAGAGCCACGCGGTGAGCAATCCCAGCACGAGCACACCTCCCAACGTGGCGGACAGCAGCAGCGACTTGTTCTGTTCGCTCCACGGCGGCTCGATTGTCGTGGGCTTTTTGAATTCGGGATTGAGTTCAGCGGGAGACAACTTCAGTTCCGGAAGTTTTTCAGAACTGACATTCCCCATCGTGCGCGACAGGTCGTAGGTTGGTGCCGATAGCCGTTCGTTCCCCGCGTAGAGAGCTACCGACAGCGGCATTTCACCAACCAGCGTCCGGCGTTCGGCCGCGACGTACTTGTCTATGGCGAGAGCGGTGGCACTGACGATTTCCACCGGCCGGTCGTCTCCATTCGAGATCGTCAGTCGCACGTAACGCCCCGGTGTTTCGGAGTAGTTCATTTCCGTGGACGCCGCCTGCAATGCGGGGCGGTCGATTCGATACACGTGTCCCGACGTCACGCTGCGCCAGGCGGTCTTATCGCCAAGCAGTTCGTCGGTCACATCGACCGACACGGGGCGATAGAAACTGCCGTCGTACCCGACAGCCAGTCGCAGACCGAGCGTCGGGAGTTTTTCGTGGCCGAGATCGATCACGATTCGAGACAACTTGTGTTCCGAGTCCTGTTCCTGACTGACGATCTTCCCCTCGTATTCACGTCGCAGAACGAACACCTGTTCGCGGTCGGAGACGCTGGCTCCGGCGATTCGCAGCGGCGGCTGATCCTGATTGTCGATCGAGACCTTGTAAAAATGAAACCGGCTCTGCGGGAAGGCAACCTTGCCGACTCGCAATTGATTCCCCGGCCGCGAGACATCGAGCACGTACGCCGACTTCTGGACGAGGTTCCATTCCTCGGCGTCACGGCGGTCGGCTCCGAACACCTGCACCGACCGCTCGTAGTTGCGGTCGCCAGCATCCACGTCGATCGTGACTTCGTTGATCGTGTCGGCCGCGTCACCCAGATCGAGAAGAAACTCCGTGTGCCCCGCCCGTTCGGAAAGATTCAGCAGCGTCACTTGGCGCTGCACCGTTCGCGTGGTGTCTTGCGGTCGGATCAACACATACGGAATTTCGAGCGGTGCTGCCGAAGGGGCAGCTCCATCGGATCGTGCGAAGAGTCGCACGTCGGCGAGATCGATCCGCGCCCGACTGAACAGATCCGACGGGATTGCGATCTTCACCAAGCCATCCGTCACCGGCGAGACGCCGGTGCCACTGAGCGACTTCGTGTTCACCGGCCAGCGGTGGGTGAGTTGATGGATTGGTGAAGTGTCCTTGCTCGACGCAGCCGGTTCATCGGCTGATGCGGCTGCGGGGCCGGCCATCATCGCAGTGGGAACGAGCACGGCCAGCAGCACCGGTGCCATCCACTCCCGAATCCGGCCGCGAAACCGCCGGTACAGAAACGACGTCGAAAACAGCGCCACACCCAGCCCGATGAATGCCACGGTCCGAATCTCCCTGCTCAGGTGCCACACATCGTAGAAAAACACCTTGCCCGTGGTGAGCACGAGCAAACTCAGAGCCATCAACCGCAGCGAGGACGATTGGTACATGATTCCCAGTACCAGCGCGACCAGCGCGTATACAGCCCACACACCGGTGATGCTCAACGCGGTCGCGGTGCGCCAGTCGTGGATCACCCCCTGCGCGTAAGTTTCCACAGTCAGCAAAGCGAGCAGCGTGAGAAACGTGAACACGCCGAGCAGCAACGTCACCGTGACTCCCGCGGTGCTTTCGGCTGGTGTCGACTGCGGACCGGTCGTTGATTGGTCAGATGAGACGTCCGCTGGTGTGCCGCGTTTATAGACGACGAACGCTGCCGCAGACGCCAACATCGCCGCGACAAATCCCATTCCGCGGGGGTTGAACAGAAACATCGACCACGGACCTGGGGACTCCTCCAACCGCGACCACATCCCGCGCCACTGATCGAGCGTGGTCAGCGAACTGCCCACCAGGAACAGGGCCAGCAGCGCGAACACTCCCAAGCCAACTTTGTCCAACCAGCGCGGGCCGCAGTTCACTGCCAGCCACACCAAAACGAACGCAACGACGGCGATCCACAACTCAAACGTCCCGAACATGCTTAAAATGTTCCAGTGGCGGACTTTTCCCGCAGCAAACGTTTCGATCAGCAGCATGCCCAAGACCGTGAGCGGCACGGCCGTCAGCAACCAGCCGTGCAGGAGATTCATCGGGGAGGATGTGGGGATTAGGGTGCCTGCGGTCGAATGAAGTGAGCCACCAACCGATGGAGCATCGGCCACCGCCAACATGTTGCGCTTCCGATATTCCCACGCGAGAACGCCGAACACGATCGCACTCGCCAGAAAACTGAATGACCGGCCGTTGAAGATGTCGGTCCACTCCGGTGTTGGCTCGACGTACGGTTGTGGAACCGACGCAGGCATCGGCGCCGCCGGATTCATGTTCATCATCGGCAGGTTTTCCTGCACGATGGGGTCAACCTGTGAGTGCGTGAACCGCGTGTCGAACTGACGCGGGTTGTCGAGCGTTTCGCCGACGTACTGGAACAGAATCACCTGCACCACGACGAGCAATCCGAAACCCGCGTAGCGCAGTTTGGGTTGACCGAACCGCAACCCCAGTTCGACCAGCAGCAGGCTCTCCATCGCCCACGCGACCGCGATCCAATGGCCGGTGAGCTGCAGCGGCACGGCCAGTGTCAGGAATGACGCGGCGATTCCACCTAGGCTCACCACCACATTTTTCCCCGCCGGATTGCGAGACAGCGAGAGCGCTCCGAGACCCAAGTAGACTCCCGCCAGACCCAGCGCCATCAAGCCGTGCAGGAAGAAATACTTCTCGCTCGTCACGCCATACAGCCCGGCGAAATACAAGACGGGTGTGGCCAGGATCAAGAAGAAGTCGCCAGGGTCGGCCGTCTTTCGCCGCAGCACGTTGTACCACACGGCGATCAGAGCGAAGAGCAGGAAGAACGCCGTCATCAACACGACGGTCGTCATGAGTTTGGACGGATCGTACCAGCGACCAAACCACCCCAGCCACATCATCGCCGTCGCGATGAAAGCCAGCATCTGCACCGCCGGCCATTTGCGAAAACCGGCCAGCCCCAGCACGCCGAAATCGAGGATCAGGATGTACGAGAACAGCATGACTTGGGCATCGACATCCTGCGACAGCATGATCGGCGTGAGGAATCCGCCGATCAGTCCCAGAATCGCCGCAGCCTGCGCGTTGAAATATCCCGCGAACGACAGACCCGCGACCGTCACCAGCACCATTCCAGTAAACGCGAACGGTTGCGGCAGAATGTCGTACCATTTGAATCCCGCGAACAACGAGAAATACAAAATGCCCATCGCGGTCCCCGCCAGCCCCTGCGACAGGAACCGGTACTGCCGCAGCATCGCGTAGGCCGCCCCCGCGAACGTACACATGCCCACGAGGACACCGATCACCACTCGTCCCGTCGGCCCGATCAAGTCATGATCGATCGTGTACTTGAAGAACAGTCCGGCCCCGATCACCATCGCGACGGCACCCACCCACGTCAGCCACTTGCCCGCGAGAATCTCTTCCCACGAAGAAGTTTCGTCCGCCGCCGTCGTTGGAGTCCCGGCCTCAGCCGGCTGCGTGGCCAGACTGACAGCAAGCTCCGCCTTGCGTGACACCGGCTTCGCTTC
>JACRIH010000376.1 GCA_016235885.1 Planctomycetales bacterium
CCCCCCCCCCCCCCCCCGCCTCGCCAGCACGAGTGATGTGGCAGTGTCGCGCATGCGAATCAGCGTGCTCGTGTTCTCCGTGTGGTTCTTCCTCTCGCAATCCGTCGCAGTCGCCGGGGAACCGACCCGCAACGCGAACGCGATGACAACCAGCCCGCGCACGCCGACTCCACTTGATGACGACGCTCAACTCAACGACGCCGCTTTCGTCTCGACTCGCCACGGCTGGGTGGTCGGTGATCACGGAGTTGTCTGGCACACGGATGACGCGGGCGAAACGTGGACGCTGCAACCGGTTCCCACGCGCAGCCCGCTCTACTCGGTGAACTTCCTCACCGACCGTGTCGGCTGGGCGGCCGGAGGCCGAACGGTGCCGTTTGCTCGCACGGGCGAAGGCGTGTTGCTGCGGACGACCGATGGAGGCGCGACGTGGCAGGAGGTCCAAGCGAAGACATTTCCGCGACTCCATTTCGTGAAATTCTTTTCGCCCGACGAGGGCATCGTCGCCGGTGATGCGACCGCCACGCATCCGTCCGGTCTGTTGGTTACTCAGGATGGCGGACAAACGTGGCGCGACGTCCCCGCGCGAGGCGAAGAAGTCACCAGTTGGCGGGCCGCCGACTTTGTGCGGCCGGATCGCGGAGCCGTCATCGGGCGGCGCGGGCAGACGCGACTGATCGACTCGGGTGGCCTGTTCGCTCCGCAACGGTCGGAATGGGGTCTGCGCGGGCTGCATGACATCGTCCTCAAATCGAGCGGCCTCGGCTGGCTGGTCGGCGATGGCGGCCTCGTGCTGCGGTCGACGAACAGTGGACTCGCATGGCAAGCGCCCTCCGGCGAACTGCCCGAAGAGTTGCGTGACCTGTTCGACTTCCGAGCCGTCGCCGTGCGAGTTTCGGCGAGCGGGGGGCGTCAGCCCCCTGGTCGTTTGCCGAGCGACACACAACCGGGGGGCTTACGCCCCCCGCTCGCCTCGCCGCGCTCTGGTGAGCGAGAATTAGTGTGGCTGGCCGGCGATCCCGGCAGCGTGATCTGGCACAGCGCCGATGGTGGACGAACGTGGGAGCGACAACGCACCGGACAGACATTGCCGATCCGGGCGATCACGTTCGCCAACGATTCGGTCGGCTGGGCCGTGGGGGCAATGGGGACGATCCTCCGCACGACCGACAGCGGCCGAACTTGGGAACCACTTCGAGGCGGGAACCGCCGCGCCGCGCTCGTGGCTTTTCCAACCGAACCGCAACGTGCGTCGCTGCCGCTCGTCGCGCAACTCGGCGGCGAATCGGGCTATCGCTCGCTGACGTGCGTCCTCGCGCGGCAAGATGTGGGTGACGGACGGCGAGCCGTCGCTGACATCGACGTCCAGTTGCACGAAGCGGTCACCGAGGTCGGCGGGTCCGGCTCGCAAATCGCGTGGCAACTGCCGATCACGATCCCCGGCCTCGACCGCAACGCCGAGCGCCTCGTCGCCGATTGGAATTACCGCACGGAGGGCCGTCTGAGCGAAGTGCTGGTCGGTCAACTCGTGAAACTGTTCCGCACGTGGCGACCGAGCGTCGTTGTGATCGATCACCCCGCCGAACACGATGCGCTGACGAAACTCATCAATCAGGCGATCACAAAGGCCACCGAAGACGCCGCCGATTCAACTCGATTTTCCGATCAGTTGCAGATCGCCGGCCTGTCGACGTGGACCGTGCGTCGCATCGTCGAGCGCTTGCCATCAGGCAGTTCCGGCCCAGTGCAGGTCGATCCGCATCAATTCCTGCCGCACCTCGGCCAGACCGGCGGGGCCGCTTCCGCGTCCGCTTCCGGCAAGCTATTCGACCGCCCGGAATCGTCGTTCGCCCGAGAGACGTATCGGGTTGTTGTCGAACGAACTGACGAAAGAGACACGGAGAAGACAACACAGAACGATCTCCGTGTCTCCGCGTCTCCGCCTCTCCGCGTCTCCCCCTCTCCCCCTCTCCGTGTCTCAGTCGTGTCCGATTTCTTCACCAACCTGAACATCCCCACCGGTTCCGATGCGCGGCGCGAGCTGGCTTCGTTGCGTGATCTCGATCTCGAACGCCAGCAGAAGCTGGCACGACAGCAACGGAACATGCAGGCGTATCTCGACCGGTTCCTGGGCGATCCGCGGCACGCCGCCAATCTGCTCAGCCAGACTCAAGACGTGGTCGGACAACTGTCGCCGGATCAGGCTGCGTGGCAACTTGCACAGATCGCAGAACTGCATCTGCGAAACGGCCAGTGGGAACTGGCAGAGATCACGCTGACCGAATTGATCGAACGCTATCCCGATCAGCCGGTGGCTCACCGCGCCATGCAGCGAATGATCCAGGCGTGGATCGGTATCGAACCGAGTTGGCAGCGGTTGCGGACCTCGGAGTTCGGCCAACACCTAGTCGCGGGCGATCCCAATTCCACCGCGAGGCAACTTGCGCAGGCCCGAGCGAAGCTCGAACTGCAATCACCCGATGCCGACGAAACGTCTGCGGCAATCGAACAAGCCAGCGCGACGAGCGACGTGGGATCAGGCAGCGGCGTGCGAATTGCCAGCTCGGTACAGGTCACGCAAGCCCGCGAGCGGACTCGGTTGTGGTGGAAGCTCGCCGACCGCTGGGCGAAGCATCTCAAGGAGCATCAGCCGGCGCTGTCTGCCACGCCGCAGGTGCAATTCCCACTCGCGGCGATGTACCGGCAGCGCGGCCAGCTTGGCGAAGCCGAAACAGTTTTCAGTCTGTTCGGCCGCGAAGGGGTGACGCCCGCACAGAATGCCTGGACGCGGAGCGCGAAGGCCGAACAATGGATCGCGCACCCGGTCAATCTTCCGCCAAAGTCCTTCACAGTCTGTCGCGTCGCCGACGCAAAGCCGGTGCTCGACGGCATCCTGTCCGACCCGTGCTGGGAATCCGCCGATGAAATGCCCCTGACGACGACTTCGTCGGACCGTGTCACCGGAAACGACCACTCGTTCGCACTGCTCTGCCGCGACCGTGAGTACCTGTACTTTGCCGCGAGCCTCGCACGACACTCCGCGGCTCCAACCGATCCGCCGCTGCGCGGACCTCGCTCTCGTGACGCGGACCTCGCCGATTTCGATCGCGTGTCGCTCGTGCTCGACGTGGACCGGGACTACGCCACGTACTACCACCTCGCCATCGATCAGCGCGGTCAGACGACTGACGATTGTTGGGGCGATCCAACATGGAACCCGCGCTGGTTCGTGGCCGTCCGTGCGGACACCACACACTGGCGACTCGAAGCGGCCATCCCATTGTCCGAGCTGTCGCCTCAATCCCCGACTCGCAACGAAGTCTGGAACATCGGCATCACCCGCACGATTCCCGCCGTGATGCAGGAGACTTGGTCGCATCCCGCCACGCCAACTCCACAACCCGAGACATTCGGCCTCGTGCGCTTTGAGTAGGACGGCCAAGAGTGGCCATCCTACGCCGCCTTTGGCTTGGCGATCTTACGCACTGCAAGGCTCCGGCCGATCAACTCGACCGTCCGCCGTGTAGCACCTTGTTGAGCGAGGACGAGTTGCTGTGCTTGCTGGCCAAGGCTCGCGGCTTCCGCGGGATGATCCAGCAACCACGCGACTTGCTCGGTCAAGTCGGCTGCCGAACGTACGATGCGAGCCGCATCGCCCGTGAGCAGCATTTCGACGACATCGCGGAAGTTCCACGTGTTGGGTCCGAACATCACCGCCGCGCCGTATCCCGCCGGTTCGATCATGTTCTGCCCGCCGCGATTGGTCAGGCTTCCACCGACGAACGCGATGTCAGCGAGGCCCCAGCAGGCGGCGAGTTCGCCCAGCGTGTCGAGCAGGAGGATGGGAGTGGGCAGGGAGGAGTGCTGAGTGCTGAGTGCTGAGTACTCAGTACTCAGTACGGAGGGGAGAGGTTGGAGGATGGAGGATGGCGAAACCGACTTCGCATTCGATTCGTCCACTGTCCACCGTCCACCATCCACCATCCGTCCACTTCTCCTCACCAGCGGCAACCCATGCGTTTCCTCGACCAACCGCGCCACCTCGTCAAACCGCTCCTTGTGACGTGGGACGAGGACGAGCCGCAGGTTCGGGTGCTTCGGTCGCAGGGCGAGATACGTGTCGAGGGCGAATTGTTCCTCCGGGGCTTGCGTGCTCCCGGCGATGAACACGGTCTCGGTGGGATGCAGATCGAACGCGCGGCGCAGTTCGGCCGTGCGCGGGTTGTCGCGGCGGATGTCAATCCGGTCAAATTTGATTGAGCCGGTGACGACGACTTTCGCGGGGTCGGCACCGAGGACTCGCAGACGCTCGGCGTACGTTTCGTTTTGCACGGCGCACAGGCTGAGCTTGGCGAGTATGTGCCGCATCACTGGGCGAAACCGGCGGTAACCGCGATAGCTCCGCTCGCCGATCCGGCCGTTGATTAGCAGCACCGGGATTCCCTGTCGTGCGGTGCTCAGGATCAGGTTGGGCCACAGTTCGAGTTCGACAAGCACGAGCGCCGCGGGAGCGATCCGGCGTAGAGCACGATTCACCGCCCAACTGAAATCGAGCGGCGTGAAAATCACGCGGTACTCCGGATACTTCTTCCGAGCGACTTCGTGGCCGGTGACGGTCGTGGTCGAGATCACGAACTCGCAGTCTGGGTGCTCCGCCGCCAGCCCATCGAGTACCGGCTGGAGTTGCAATACTTCGCCAACACTCACCGCGTGCAGCCACACGCAAGGTCGATCCGATTCGCGAGGCGGGACGGCTCCGAACAATCGTTCGCGCCACCCCGTGCGGTCTTTGCCCTGCACGATCATTCGGAACAGAACCCACGGGGAGAACAGCGTGAGCAGGACGCCGAGGCAGAAATTGAGCAGCCACGAGACCAGCATCGGAATCCTTTCCGGATTTTCTACTCCCCTCTCCCCCTCCGGGGGCGAGGGGGAATTTGTTCAGCGCTTCAAACAACAATTCTTGTGCTTTTTGCCGCTCCCGCAGGGACACGGATCGTTTCGGCCGACTCGTTTGGCGAAGTTGCGGATGGGTTCGATCACCTTGTCGGTTGGGAGTTCGTGTGGCCCACCGAGCGATTCCTCGCCGGGATGCGCATCGTACGACGTGGGCGATGGGGCCGCTTCGTGTGTGGTGGCGGTGATCTGCCACAGCGAGCCGACGAACTCGCCGCTGGCCTGTTCGAGGCGGAAGAATGAGCGGGTGACCTGGTTTGCAATCTGCTTCCACATCTCGTCGAACGCCCGCATTCCCTCGCGCTTGTATTCGACCTTCGGGTCTTTCTGCGCGTAGCCCATGAGGCCGATCCCCTGTCGCAGGTGATCCATCCCGTGCAGGTGATCCTTCCAGTCGGTGTCGAGAATTTCGAGAATCAACGCACGTTCCGCGTGCGCCAGCTCGGGGCGGAACCGCCGGTCGTATTCCTGCACGAGCCGTTCGCGAGCTTCGCCGCGCGGCAGCGATTCGAGATCGGTCACGGCCAGCGAACTGTGCAGTTCGCGCTGTGCCCACTCGGTCAATTCGGTCAGCGCCTGCCGATCGCGCACGCGGTCCGCGGCCGAACTCGCCCCGTTCATGGGACCGAACGCCCGCGCGAGATGCGTGTCGATTTCGGCGATCAAGTCGTTGCCGCGGTAGAACTGTTCGCTGGCCAAACGCAGAGCCTGTTCGATGTCGTGCCGGGCGGCAGAACCGAAATGTGCCAGATCGAGCTGCGCCGCGAAGCGGTTGTTCGCCCAGCGGATCAACCCCTCGCGGTTGTACCGCTCGCCGGCTCCCGCCACCTGCGCCATGAATTGATTCATCCCAACCGCGACCGGGAACTCGATCTCCTTCCGGCGGTACAACTGATCGGCCTGCTCCAAAACGAGCTCCGCGGCTTCGGCGGGAGTTTTCTCAACGAACTGCTCGGGCGTCATGTCGATCCCGAACTGCTCGTGCATCCAGCCGCACAACGCGCGGCGGTTGAAGTCCTCGGCGAGAAACGCATCCACGGCCGTCATGTCAGCCCGTTCGATGGCTTCCTTGGCTCGCTCGATCAGGTGATCCGCGACGGCATCGCGTCCGATCTTCTTCAACTCGCGGTCGTTGGTGTTGAGGCCCCACCGCATGTTGGCCCACTTCGACAGCGACAACCAGTTCCATTCGTGCTCGTCTTCGATCTCGGCGGGCAAATCCTCTTCGACCTTGTCGTAGATCAAGTCTTCGGCCTGACGCCCGGCCTGATCGCGCAGGTACTGCGCGACTTCGTCGGGCCGCATGTTGTTCAAATCGCCCGCGTCGATTTCGATCCCAAGGTCATGCACGGCCCACTGCGACAGCGACTGGCGGCCGTACTGCTCGGACAGGAGGTACTTCGTCCCCTCGGTGATCTGCTCGCGGATCATCCCTTGAATCAGGTCGCGGCAATCGGCACCATCAAGGATGCGTTGCCGATACGAGTAGACTCGCTTGCGCTGTTGATCCATTACCTCGTCGTATTCGAGGAGGTTTTTGCGGATGTCGAAATTGCGTTCCTCGACCTTCTTCTGAGCCGCTTCGATGCGGCGGCTGACCATGCGGCTTTCGATGGCCTCGCCCTCCTGCATCCCCAGCCGAGTCAGCAAATCCTTGACCCAGTCGCCGGCGAAAATTCGCATCAGGTCGTCTTCGAGCGACAGGAAGAAACGACTCGAACCGGGATCGCCCTGGCGGCCGGACCGGCCTCGCAACTGGAGGTCGATGCGCCGCGCTTCGTGACGCTCGGTGCCGATGACGTGCAGCCCGCCCGCTTCCGCGACCTTGCGGCCTTCCGCCGCCATCCCTTCTTCGTCAGAAATCTTTTGCGTCACCTCGTTCCATTCCGCCTTCGGAATGTCGAGTCGCGACTCGTACTTCGTCTTGAGCTGTTCCCACGCGAACGTTTCCGGGTTGCCGCCGAGAATGATGTCCGTGCCGCGACCGGCCATGTTTGTGGCGATGGTGACGGCGCCAAGTCGTCCCGCCTGCGAAATGATCTCTGCCTCCCGTTCGTGTTGCTTCGCGTTGAGGACTTCGTGCTTGACCCCTTTTCGACCCAGCCGCTCGCTCAGCAGTTCGGACTTCTCGATCGAGACCGTTCCGACGAGGATCGGTCGGCCCGTTTGGTGGACTTCCGCAATCTCATCGACGATCGCGTTGAATTTCTCTCGCTCGGTGCGAAAGATCACGTCCTGTGAGTTGACCCGCTTCATCGGCCGGTTGGACGGAATGGAAACGACGTCCAACTTGTAGATTTTCCAGAACTCGGCCGCCTCGGTCATCGCCGTACCAGTCATGCCCGCGAGCTTTTTGTAGAGCTTGAAATAGTTTTGCAGCGTGATCGTGGCGAGCGTTTGCGTTTCGGCCTTGATCGTCACGCCTTCTTTCGCTTCGACCGCCTGGTGCAGCCCGTCGCTCCACTGCCGGCCTTTCATCAGCCGCCCGGTGAACTCGTCGACGATGACGATTTCGCCTTGCATCGAGACGTAATTCACGTCGCGTTTGTACAGGTGGTGGGCTTTGAGTGCGTTGTCGATCAGGTGCGGCCACTCCATGTTACCCGCGGTGTAAAAGCTCTCAACGCCCGCCAGCTCTTCGGCGTGGCGCACGCCCGCTTCGGTGAGGTGGCAAGAATGCTCCTTCTCCTTCACCTCGAAGTGCTCGTCCCGCCGCAACTGCAACGCGAGCTGATTCGCCTTGGCGTATTTGCGTGGGTCGTCGTCGGCCGGTCCAGAAATGATCAGCGGCGTGCGGGCTTCGTCGATCAGGATGTTGTCGATTTCATCCACGACCGCGAAGTTTGGTGGCCCCTGCACTTGCAGTTCGCGAGCCGGCTTCATGTTGTCTCGCAGGTAGTCGAAGCCGAATTCGTTGTTCGTGCCGTAGGTGATGTCGCACAGGTACGCCGCGTTCTTTTCCTCGTTCGGCTGATGCGCCTGGATGGCTCCCACGGTCAGGCCGAGGCCCGTGTAGACCGGGGCCATCCATTCCATGTCGCGCCGAGCCAGATAATCGTTCACCGTGACGACATGGACCTTGCCAGCCAGTCCGTTCAAAAACGTCGGCAGCGTGGCCACGAGTGTCTTCCCTTCCCCGGTGACCATTTCGGCAATCATGCCGTTGTGCAGGACGTAGCCACCGATCATCTGCACGTCATAGTGTCGCATGCGCAGATATCGCTTGCCCGCTTCGCGCACCGCGGCGAATGCTTCGGGGAGCAGGTCGTCGAGCGTTTCGCCCGCCTTGAGACGAGCGCGAAACTTCGTGGCCGTCTGTTCGAGTTCGGCTTCAGTCAGCTTTTCCCATTCGGGTTCGAGCTGATTGATCTTGTCGAGCACCGAGCCGGGCCGGATTCGGGTTCCCTTCTTGTCCCGCTCGAACCCCAACCGTCGCATCAGCCGCTCATTAGATGCGCCGAACACGCGAGTGATCGTCCGTTCGAACCCTCCGGTCAGCGCCGTGAAAAAGTCTGCCGCTTTGTCGAGTAATTCCATGCTGTGTGTGTTCCGAAACTACAATTGTGCAGGCGAGCGGGTCAGCCGAATGGACCACTCGAACCGAATTAACACGTAGCCGCACTCGCCAGAGTGTGGGAATCCCGCGTTCTGGCGAAACGCGGCTACCTGTCATCTCAGGGTTGATCGAGCACTAGAAAACGCCGCGCCATCGGCCGTTAGGCTCGCCGCCGCGTGACCCGCCACATCCATCGCGGAGTGGCCTCTCGGCATTTTAGGTCATGCGCCCAAGCAATTTGCGCGGAGTGTATTGGTTCAGAAATTATGGGTCAATCCCGTCACTTCTCGCTTAGCTGCGCCTGTCGATTGAGCGTCCGCCTGCCAATTTGGACGTGTCCGAGATCAGTAGCCCTGTCGCTCCGCGACAGGAAAACTGAATACATGAGTCGCCTCCCGAGTTTCGTTGGAATTGCGAGGTCACTCGTAATTCGGCTGTCCGGTCGCGGAGCGACAGGACTACAAGGATGCGTCAGCTTGACCTCGATCCAGAGTTGTAACTTGAAGACCACAAAGTCATCCTATTTTGGGTCGCGACAATCCATGCGTTCCGTCCACCATCCACCGACCACCGTCCACCATGCTCGCCCACGACGAAAACTACCAACCCCACGATCCCCGCTCCCCCGAGCAATTGCCCGCCGACATCATTATCAGCCCGGACACACGGCGAGAAAACCGCATTCCGCCCGGACAGGTCCGCACGCGGAAATGGCCGGTGCTGCACTACGGCCACGTGCCGACGATCTCACTCGACCGCTGGAGGCTGGACATCCGCGGCCTCGTCACCACGCCGCTCTCGTTCTCGTGGGCCGAATTCCAATCGCTGCCGCGCGTGAAGGTGTACTCCGATTTTCACTGTGTGACGACGTGGTCGCGGTTGGATAATGTTTGGGAGGGAGTCGCCGTCCAGGAAATCATGCGTCGCGCCGGCGTGTTGCCGGAAGCAAAGTTCGTCATCCCCCACGGATACGATTCCGGCTGGACGACAAATCTCCCGCTGGCCGATTTCGATTCCGCCGACGCCTTGATCGCCGACACGCATGACGGCCAACTCCTCGTCCCCGATCACGGCGGTCCAGTACGCCTGATCGTTCCCCGACTGTACGCTTGGAAGAGCGCGAAATGGCTCAAGGCAATCGAGTTCGTCGCCGAAGATCAGCCGGGCTACTGGGAACAGGCGGGCTACCACAACCACGGCGACCCGTGGACTGAGGAGCGGATGTGGTGAGGCAGCGGTAGTGGTGTAGGTTGGGCACTCCTGCCCGACCGTGGACGGCCAAGAGTGGCCATCCTACTTCCAAAAATGAGCCACTATTCACTCTCAAGCGATCTTGGTTGAATCGTGTTGTCTTGGATAGAATCCCGCCACTTGAGAAAGTGTAGCCGGTGCGTGTGCCCATGAATCCGTATGACAAAACTCATGGAGGATTACGGATGCCCAAAGCCAACGATGGAAAAAACTCAGCCCGCTCCAATGTTCCTGAACATCTCAGCGAACCGACGGACGGTCCGGACATTCTCGATTGGGATGCCTGCATCGAAGTGGCACCGATTCGGCCAACCGGGAAGGTTAAGGTTCGGTTGCATTATCAAGGGCGGGACAAGCCCTTGCCGCTGGAAAATCCACAGGACGAGAAGGCTCAGCGTGCGTCATGAAGGATTACCCGTGGTATGCCGAGGTGCAGGACGATTCGTTGGAACAGGGAGAACCACCGCAAAGCTCTGGCACGATTCCACCGCGCTGAGCACACACACCAGCCCTTCCGTGCGTTTCTCTTTGCGGATCATCTGCTCCACGAGCTTTTCCTTCTTCTCGCGGCCGCTTTTCCGTCTTCTCGCGGCCGCGGAGATAAACAGGCGGCCGCCCGGCCTTCTCGCAAACGTCGTTGGCCAACTTCTTGAACCGCGCCGACTGCTCCGTCACGAACCGTTTGAAGTCCATGATCCGCAACCCCTGCCGAGCCAACAACGACTCCATCGCATCCGGCCACCCCAGCGGCAAATAACCCTTGAAAATCACCCGGTCAAAACAGGACAGCGTCCCCGTGATCTGCTGGTTATACTTCTCCAAGAACTTTTCCACGGCGTTCTCCCTTCG
>JACRIH010000380.1 GCA_016235885.1 Planctomycetales bacterium
GCAGCCGAAGTTCCTCCCCGCGATCAGCACGCTTGCGCTCTGGAACTTCGGATTGTCGAACGGGTGCTTCGAATCCTGCTTGCGATCATCCTCGAAGGCGTGTTCGCCCAGTCCCTCGAACGTCACGCAGCGCAGGTAGCGCGCGGGGATGATCCGGTCGGTGTCGATATCGTCCAGCAGCAGCGGAATCCCGCGTCCGGCGACTTGTTCAATTTTGTTCGGCATGAATTCTCGATCCCTAATTCAACATCTCTCGTACGTCAGTCACGACGCCGTTCACCGCTGCCGCCGCGACCATCGCGGGACTCATCAGCAGTGTTCGACCGGTTGGGCTGCCCTGACGGCCTTTGAAATTGCGGTTGCTCGACGACGCACAGATTTCGCGGCCGACGAGTTTGTCGGGGTTCATGGCCAGGCACATCGAGCAGCCCGCGCCGCGCCAGTCGAAACCCGCGTCGCGAAAGATCTGGTCCAACCCTTCCTTCTCGGCCTGAGCGCGCACCTGTTGCGAACCGGGGACGATGAGCGTTCGCACTCCGGCCGCGACCTTGCGGCCACGCACCACCTTTGCCGCTTCGCGGAGGTCGGATATGCGGCCGTTCGTGCAGGAACCGATGAACGCCACGTCGATCTTCGTCCCGCGAATGGGCTGCCCTTCGTGAAACTCCATGAAGTCGAGCGCTTCGCGAATCCCCTTTTGTTGGTCAGCGGAAAACGAGGCGACAGTCGGGAGGAGTTCGCTCACGCCGACCGACTGCGCCGGATTGATGCCCCAGGTGACAGTCGGTTCGATTTGGTTTCCGTCCATCTTCACGAAGTCATCGAACTGCGCGTTCGGTCCCGAAGCCGTATCAAGCCACCACTTCGCCGCGCGGTCGAACGCAGCCCCTTGCGGCGAGAATGGTCGGCCGCGCAGGTATTCGACAGTCGTTTGATCCGGGTTGATGTAACCGCAGCGAGCACCCCCTTCGATGCTCATGTTGCACACGGTCATCCGCTCTTCCATTGTCATGGCATCGAAAATGTCGCCGGCGTATTCGTAGGCGTACCCGACACCTCCATTCACGCCGAGCTGGCGAATGATGTGCAGGATCACGTCCTTCGCATACACACCGGGACGCAACCTGCCCGTGACGACGATTTGCCGCACTTTGGGCCGCCCGAGGGCCATCGTCTGCGATGCGAGCACGTCTGCAACCTGGCTGGTCCCGACGCCAAACGCGATGCTCCCGAACGCTCCGTGCGTGCTCGTGTGGCTGTCGCCGCAGGCAATCGTGATCCCCGGCTGAGTCAGTCCCAACTCCGGACCGACAATGTGGACGACCCCCTGTCGGTTGTCGTCCAAATTCAACAACCGGATGCCAAAGTCGCGGCAGTTCGTCTCGATGGCGACCATCATTTCCTCGGCGAGAGTGTCGAGGAACGGCCGAGCCTGATTGCCTGTCGGAATGATATGGTCCACGGTCGCGATCGTCCGCTCTGGAAACGGCACCTTCAGCCCGCGATCGCGGAGCATTTGAAATGCCTGCGGACTGGTGACCTCGTGAATGAGATGCATCCCGATGAATAGTTGGGTCTGGCCCGATGACAACGTCCGGACGGTATGGGCATCCCAGATTTTGTTGAACAGATTCTTTGAGGGATCGGGTTGAGTCATGGCATCCGGGGTGAAAACAAACGCACAAATGGAACGAGCCACCGATGATGGGCAACTCCGGCTTTGAGGACACGGCCGACAAGCACTTTCGGCACGTCCTCCGGATCAAATCCACTGGCCGCACACCACTTTAGCGAAGCCGGCAAGGGTTGGGAATCAGAAGCAAAGCAGTTTCCGGATTTGAGAATGTCCAGATTTGTGACGAAAGCTGCGTTGTCCGCCGACAATCAGAATGTAACCATGTGCCCGCGTGCGACCACAACTGTCGAGTCGAGAAGTAAGGAATCAGAAAATGCTGGGAATCGAGGCATCGGCCGTCACACTGGCAGTGCTCTGGGTTTGCGTTGGCGGCACTTTGTTATCGGTCCTGTTCTTGTGGCTGGAGTTTCATTCTGGACAGGAACTCAGCCGCCCAATGTCTGGCATTTTCACTGCGGTGTTCTTTGGCACCGCGGTAATTCTTTGGTTGGCGGGTAATTCGGCCGACGTCTTCGTACCGTTTGTCCTGTTGGCGACGTTTTGTCTTGCCGTACGAATGGCTTATTCTCAGCGGGTCCGGCACTTCGCGAAACGACATGCCAAGCCGAAACTGGTTTGGGGGCTGGTGCTGTTGACCAGTGGAGCGACTTCGGCGTACCTGACCCTGCACATCAACGCACCCGATCCATCGAATCGCTTTCCCGGAAACTCTGAATCCATCGTGCTTGATGTCGAGGGAATCGAAGCCCTCACCGATACCGGTAGGAAGATCGGTCTTTTTCATTTCGGCGAATCGGAGACTGTCGAGGATCTCGAACGAACGACCCTGGCGGCCGATCTGTTCGCACATCAAATCATCCGGTTGGGCAATCCGGATGAGGTCTCGAACTGCCACGGCTGGATCTTTACTGGTGGTCAGTTTGGCGTTCATGGCAGATTCGTTGAAGCCATCCTGACAGATAATGGATATGTCGAGGTGTCCGAGGCTCAGGCAGGGGACGTCGTGATTTACCGGACGGCGGACGATGAGATCTCGCACACGGGCGTGGTCCGTCTGATGGGAGCCGACGGACTGATCCTCGTCGAGAGCAAATGGGGGATCATCGGTGTTTACATCCACCCACCCGAAGCGACGCCGTTCGGTTCCAACTTCTCTTTCTACCGAAGCCCCCGGAAAGGACATCTCCTCAGGCTGCCCCCGGCTTCATCAACCGTCATCCGTACGACAATTGCAACGACGAATGGTGCAGGTGAAGCTGTTCGCTCGTTCTCCACAGAGAGAGACAACGACCATGTGTTTTCGCGCGGTGCCTCCTCCCTCTGGTTGAGAAGAAACCCTGGTCTGCCCAGAAACGGCCGGCGAAAGTCGATGCCGTTACCGCCGAGGCATCGCTTTGTTGCCGGTGGCGACACCGGCGACCGACGGACGTGACTCCCCCGACTCCGCCTGTCCCGACCATCGTTTCGTGGTCAACCGGTCCACTGCCCGCCGATCCGTGCGAGCTACCCCAAATGAACGAAAGGTGTCGGTTGGAACTCGTCCATCCGACACCTTTCGGGGTTACAATCGTGCTGAGCGTTTCGTCCGCGAATTAGTACCGTCCGCGAGGACGAGGAGCGCGGCGAACCGAGCGATCACGTGGTGGAACGCCGGTGCCAGTTCCTGCCTCGGCCGAATGATTGGCGTTCGTTGCAGGAATGGGTCGAGCGTCACGGTGTTGAACCGGCTTGCCGAATCGGCGAGCGCGATTCGGAGTCCGCGGTGTATCCGAATAGCTCGGAACCGGGATTGAGCTGCGACGGTCTGAAGTCGAATGATTCGCGACAGGTCGACGAGCATACGACGACGTCGCCGGTTTGGGTGTCGAGGTTTGTTCGACCTGATCACCGCCAGTCTTCAACAGGTCGAGAACGTGCTGCGGCAGATCGGTCCGCACTTGCAGCGAGCGGCGGAGCAGCCGTTCGATGTCCCGCAATTGCGATCGTTCGTCACGTGCGCAGAACGAGATGGCAATTCCATTCGCGCCGGCGCGGCCGGTCCGGCCGATGCGGTGGACGTAGTTGTCCGGTTCGCGTGGCAAGTCGAAATTGAAAACGTGCGTGATCCCGTCCACATCCAGTCCGCGGGCGGCGAGGTCAGTTGCGACGAGCACCGTCGTCCGGCCCCGCTTGAAGTTGCTGAGTGCCCGCTCGCGTTGCGACTGCGATCGGTTTCCGTGAATCGCTTCGGCCACGAAGCCCGGTTCGTGCAGCAAGCGTGCCAGCTTGTCGGCACCATGTTTGGTGCGGGTGAAGACGAGTGCTCGCGCCATGCCGTCTTGTTTCAACAGGTGTCGCAACAGGCTCGTCTTGTGTTGTTTTTCCACCAGGTACACAGATTGTTCGATCAACGCCGCCGTCGCAGCCACGGGAGCGATTTCAACGCTGACCGGGTCGCGCAGGATCGACCGGGACAAGTCGCGGACTTCTGGCGGCATGGTGGCCGAGAAGAACAGCGTCTGCCGCTCGCGGGGCAGGCCGGCACAAATCTTTTTCACCGTGGGCAGGAAGCCCATGTCGAGCATCCGGTCCGCTTCATCCAGCACCAGAATCTGCAAATTGCTCAGGTTGATATGCCCTTGCGCCTGGAGATCCATCAACCGGCCCGGCGTTGCGACGAGGATATCCACGCCGTTTTTCAAAGCCTGAACCTGATGAAATTGGCTGACGCCGCCGAAGACCACGGTGTGTCGCAACGCGGTGTGGCCGCTGTAGGTGGCGATGCTCTGGCCGATCTGTGCGGCGAGTTCTCGCGTGGGAGACAGCACCAGCACGCGAATCTTCCGGCCGGCCCCCTTGGCCGGGTTGCCGTTCTGCACCAGACGCTGAATGATCGGCAGCGAAAATGCCGCCGTCTTACCGGTGCCAGTTTGGGCTACACCGAGCAGATCGCGACCGGCGATCACCACCGGAATGGCCTGAGCCTGAATGGGTGTGGGAATCGAATAACCAGCCGCAGTAACGGCACGCACGATGGGCTCAACAAGCCCGAGTTCCGAAAAGCTCAAAGAGATTCTCCTTAGGAACGTCGCGACAGTAATGTCGCGCACGTTCATTTCCAGCATCGAACGGGTGTCCAATGCGAGCCGCCACAGCGGCTTCTGATGAGGTCGTATCCAGGACCAGATGTTGGACGCGTACCGCGTCTACTCAAAGCCATCGAACCTGGCAGGATCCAATGGCTGAATTCATCGTCCACAGGATTCAACGGGCAATAGCCCGAGCGGCAAACTCTAGCGAGATCAAATTCCAACGACTAGCCCAGTCTTCAAGATATTTTGAAATCGGAGACAAACGGTGCGGGATGTCAGAGTGTGAGTGACTGGCGTCCACACACTTTGACACCCTCACACCGGGTCACTCTTCGCAAACGACACCCACTCTGATGCCGTTTGCACGATGATCCGTGGCGAGGCGTGCTGTCGAGTCACGGTCGTGGGCCAGTACGCGAAGACCGGGAACGACGGGGGACGCGGGCCGGTGTAACCGGTCACGCCGGTTGGTCCCGAGGCAACGAGCGGCGCGAACTCGCGCAAAAACCGATCGACCGCCGTTCGCGACGGATCGTGAACCGTGACGCGCAGGACGACTTCACGGAGGTCGGTCGATCGGGGCCAGACTCCCGGCAATGTGTCGCCAGTGCCCAGCACTTCGATGTTCGACCGCGCCAACTCGTGCCCGGCGGAGCGAACACGAGCCAGAATCAATTCGCCGCACACACGGGCTTTCCGTTCAGCGTCGGGACCGCACACGACGAGCGTGCCCGACGCCATGAAGCCGTCACGGTATGCGATCGACACCTTGAGTCGCTCGGGCGCCGGCCCGCCAAACGCTCCGGCCACTTCGACGCGGTCCGCGCCGATTTGTGTCAGCCGCGTCTGCGAAAAATCAGCGTCGACGTCCGGCGTCAGGTAATGCCGCGGATCGCCGATCTCGTACACGAGTTGTTCCGACACCGTCACGACCGACACTTCGCCGCCGGTGCCGTCGGGCTTGGTGATGGCGATCCGCGGCGGATCGCCATCGGTGATTTCGACAATCGGATATCCGACATCGGCCAGCGTGTTCCACAGCGCATCGGTCCCCGCCGAACACATCCCTCCGGTGACTTGCGCGCCGCACTCGATCAAATGTCCCGCGACCGTCGCCGCGCCCAGCCGATTCCAGTCGGTCCAACTCCAGCCGAATTCATGAACGACCGGCCCCACTGTCAGCGATGCGTCCGCCACGCGGCCGGTGATGACGATCCGCGCTCCGCCCGCCAACGCCTGCGCGATCCCCGGTGCGCCGAGATACGCATTCGCACTGGCGACAGCCGGCCGAACATCGCTCAGCGGCCGACCGGTATCGAAATGCGAAAACGCTTCGCCTGCGGTCGTCAGCCGGTCGAGATCCGGCAACAGGTCGTCTCCATCGACGACGGCGATTCGCGTCTCGGCCAGACCCGCTTCGGCCAGCACTTCGGCCACGCGCCGCGCGGCCGATCTCGGGTTGACGCCGCCCCCATTCGTCACCACTTTCAATTGCGTCTGCGATTGCAAACTGGAAACGAGGCTCCGCAGCACGGTGGGCAGGTCGCTGACGAAACCCGCGTCGGGGTCGCGCGATCGCTGGTGCGCGAGGATCGACATCGTCAATTCGGCGAGGTATTCGAGCGTGAGGTAATCGAGGTTCCCCCGCTCGGCCAACCGCCGGGGAGCGTCGAGGTTGTCCCCCCAGAATCCCGCGCCGTTGCCGATTCGAATCGTGCGCATCGATCACCGCCGTGACTCTACGACTGCCGCTCCGATGACAATTTGTCCACCCGCCGCAGGATCAACCAGAACGGTACGAGGTAAATGATGTCGGCGAAGAACAGCACTGGAAAGAATGGCAGGAACGGGAGCTTGCCGCGCAGGATGTAGTAAGTCCCCAGGACCGAACCAAACCCCTTGCTGAGCATTCCGAGAAACAGGACGTTCCGATTTTCGAGGGGATGGCGGGCCGTCAGGTGGTAGCCGTACCCGAATATCGCGACCAGGATGCCGACCAATTTCATCGGGAAGTCGAGCTTCGGCTCTTCCATTCCGATCGTCCAGTAGGTCCACTTCGTGGCCAGCGTCATCTGGGCACCCGCCGCAATGTTGAACACAGCGACAAACCGCAGCACGAACTTCATCCACGGCAGCAGCGGCTTTTCGCGATCGGGCATGACATCATCCTTGA
>JACRIH010000383.1 GCA_016235885.1 Planctomycetales bacterium
CTCGCAGGGCGCCGAGGTCGAGCGGGGTCGGCGGCCGAGGAGACGGAGAGCGGTCGGGGTCGAGGTGGCCTTTCCAGGTGGCTTCGACGTGTTGGACTTCTTCTTCGAGGCTTTGCAGCCAGGGGTGGACATCGAACGCGGCGCCGGAGGACGATTCGAGGTACTTCTCGATCTCGGGACGCAGCGACTGGAATGCGGTGGGGTCGTGGCCGGCGCGGGCGGAGTTCATCACCGGTTCGATCAACGCCAAGATGCGATCCAGCACGAGTGGCTTCACGAAGCGTTCGTTCAGCCGGTCGGTGATGCCGGGCAGCCGGATGCCGTGCGTTTTTTCCAAGCGTTTGAGTTTGTGCAGGTGTTGTTCGGCAAGCTGGTTCGTCTTGCGGGTCAGCACGTCCTGCCACAGTTTCGCAGCGTCGGGCAAACCTTCACGGGCGAGCACTTCGTGGGCGATGACCAGCGGCGACAGATTCCACGCCTGCCGTTCGTAGCTCGACTCCAGCTTCAGGAAGTCCAACAGAATGTGAAGCTGCTCGCCGTAATCCGATTGCGTGGTCGTGGTGTTGTACTCCATGAACCGGTCGAACTTCTCGACCAGAATCCGGAAGACCAGTTCGAGCAACTCGGCGGCGTCTTCCATCTCGATCCCGTGCCCCAGCGCTTCCAGCAGCTTGACGGGTCGGATCGGGTCTTGATTCTCGATCATGTAGTTCAGGTACTGCGGCACGCCGTGATGCAGGATGGCGCGCACGTTGCCGAGGTTCAGCAGGTGCGCCTGAAACAAATCGCCGCCGTAGGTCTTGATGAACTGCTTCACCTCTCGCCATATTTCCTGCTCCTTGAGCGCTTCGACGCTGGTCAGGCGCATGGTCGAACTGTGTTTCAACCACAGCTTGAGATACAGCTCGGTGATGTTGCCGACGAGTTCAATGAGCTGCTCGCGGGGAAACTTCCCGCCATACCACGTCCCCGCGCTGCGGACCAGCATTTCGATCGAGCCGCGGAGCGCGTGCTGGAACAGCCGGTCGAATTCGGTGATCGCCACGCTGCCGGGGTTCGAGCTGCGTTCCATGATGTACGCGGTCCGCAGCACGTGCCACGTTTCGCGCAGCAGGCCCAGTCGCGGCAGTTCGGCCAGCAGAAATCGCAGCACCGCGTGCAGATTGCGAACTGCCAGCACGTCGCGAGGCTGGCCTCCCTTGTCGAGCGGCGTGTACAACAACGGATGCTTGGTGAGTTCCTTCAGCAGCCCCGGCAGATCGCGGCGCACCGCGTCCACGTCGCCGAGCATCACCTGACGGTACAGCCGCGACACCGACTGTTCCCACGCCGGCAGTTTTTGAGACCGGGCCGCTTCGGGCGGCAGCGCACACAAAATTCCGCGGGCCGCTTCCTGACACGTGCAGATCGTGTGCAACACCTGATTCAGCAGACTGAACTTCTCGTAGACCTGCCGGTCGTAATCGTTCAGCGAATCGGATTCGCCGCTCGGTTCGGGAATCTCCATCGCGGCCACGCCGGACATCAACCGGTTCAAATCCCGTCGCAACGACTGCAGTCGATGAAACCAGCGGACGAAGTGATCGACCTGATCGGACAGCGCGGGATCGGGTTCGGACTTTGGCGCTGCCTGCGCCGCCGCCTTGCCGCGCGACTTGGATTTGCCCGACGCGGGGGGGGCGAGAGCCGGTCCATTCTGCGAGACGAACACTTCGGCGGTCGTCTTCCAGAGTTGAGCCAGGCTGGTGAGGAATCGGAGTCGCTGATCGAGACGGCGGGCGACGAGATCGATGTCGGAATCGGAGGCCGGACCGCCGGTGTCCATGATGCTGCCGAACTGCCCGTCGTCCGCGCTGTCGCGATACGTGACATTGTCGTAAGCGGCCTGGTACAGGTCGTCACCGAGATCGTCGAGATCCCCCGCATCGTCGTCGTCCGGGTTGCCAGTCAAATTGGGTGACGACTCGTCGCCCGGTTCGACAGGGTCGTCTGCACCTCGTTCGTGGGGACTGTCATCGGGATTGTCGCCGTTGTGGCCCAGCCCGTCGTCGATCGTGGGGACCGTCCAAAAATCACCCGCGTTGACTTCGATGTAATCGAAAAACCGTTTTGCGAGCGGCCAGAGATCGTTGTTGAACGAGGGGGGAGGGGGAACCGGTGGCTGCGGCGAATCGACGACGGCGGGGGCGGAGTCCTCCGTCGTCACCACAAACGAACGCGGATCGAGAGCCGCATTGCCGGTCGGCCGCGAGATGCCAAGCTGCCGATCGGCGATCCCCAGTGCCAGGTTGAGCCAGCGCTCCGCCAGCACGTGAAACGAGTGCGTGCCCGTTTCGAGGGCCACGAATTCGCTCTGACTCAGCCAGTGGATGAGCAGGCTGAGCGCGGCCACGATGTCGCGCTTTTGCAGCAGCGCCTCGACCACCTGCGAGTACGCTTTCGCCGACTGGAAATCGACCACGCGCCGCCGCCAAAATGCCACGTCACCCGCGGCTTCGCCGGCCTGCGACCATTCGGACAACGCGTCGGCCACTTGTCGGGCGGATTCGAAACTCTCGCTCCCCGACACGACGGGGAGATCGCCCACCGTCGTTGTGGCATAGCGATCCCACTGTTCGGCTTGCTTGCGAAACCGTTCCGACAACGACTTGTCGAGTTCGCGGTTGCCACTCGCCGCCGCTTCGCCCAGCAGCCGCGCGGACAATCCAAACGTCTGCTCCATCAACGACAGCAACCGATCAATCCGCGTGTCGGCGATGCTGTCCTCGCGCGTGTGAAACAGCGGAAACTGTCCTTGAAAACCAAGGATGTTCCACGGATCGACCAGCGCCCCGCATTCGATCCCGCGTCGCAACAGGTCTTCGATTTCCGGTGCGAACTTCGCCGCGTCCGCGATCCGGTTTTGATCGAGCTGAATGTGCGCGGCCGAGACGCGCCATTGGATTTCCGTTTCGAATCGCGCGGCCGTCGACGGGATGGCGGTCGCGTGCTTCTGCGATGCGTCGGGGTAGCCCATCCGTGCGAACAGCAGGGCGAGGTAGCCATGCTGCAACTGCCGGCAGCCGTGATCGGCGAGGTGCAGGTTGAGGTGCTGGCGAATTCTTCCGAACGGTTGCTGTACGGCGTCCGTTTCAGATTTCAGCCGCTTCGCCAGCGGTCCAGTCAGCGAGTTCAGCAGCCGCGTATAGAAATCGTCTCGCTGGCGGGCGATCTTCGGCAGCAGCGTCGTGAGGCTGACCGTCGAATCGTGTGTGTCCGGCCCCGAGCCGCTGACGGCCGACGCCATCAGCATCGTCCCGCACAGCACCGAGGCCGCTTCGTACAGCGCCTCGTCCGGCGGAACGTTTGTCGCCTGCGCCATCCAGCTCAGCAGCGATTCGAGAATGATTTGTCGCACAATGAACCGCCGGTAGCTTCCCTTCGTGTCGATGCAGTGCGGGTCCCACTCGCCGAACGTGTAATTCGTCCGCTTGTAAACGGGGTGATTCGGATCGAACGCCCGCACGTCGAGGGCGAGTTCTTCGATCTGGTTCGGGTCGAAATACGCATCGCGCATCACGTCGACAGGCGTGGTCGCAAGAATCTCCAGCGCCTTCGCGATCAAATCGTGATACCGACCGACCGCGACTCCGGCTCCGCGTAGGAACAGCGGCACGGGGCGGAATCGTTCGTGTGGATACGGTTCCATTTGCCGGCCGTTTTCGAGCACGGCCACCGGGCGATGTCCGATGAAATCGTTGAGCTGTTGCAAGACGCCGGCCGTGATGCGGTCGATCTCGTCCCACGGCGAACCCTGCGCCAAGACCGCCTCGAACATCCGCGCCAGCAGGAACGGCTGCTGGAAGCCCGCTTCGGAAACGTGGAACAACAGGTCGGCGTGGTGCTGGCGGTACGCGGTGAGGATCGTGTCCAGCGTCAGCGCGATCACGACCGCCGCCTGGTCGCTGTTTTTGAATGCGGGGGACGTTTGTCCGAGCGTCTCCAGCTTCTGAATCAACACGGCGCGCAGTGCCGGCACCGGGAGCTCCCGGTTCAGCAGTGAGCAGATACGGTTGAGGTTTGCCTGGAACCGCGGATCGGGCTTGCCGTTCGAAAAATTCAGATAGCCCAGCATCTCCTGCAACGCGGTTTCGTCATCCGGAGACAGGTTGAGCTGGGGGAGAGGCTCAGAAGAATCGGTCATGGCGAAAGTAAAGCATCCGGGGTGGGGTTTGGGAAGTGCGACGATGAATTGAGAATGAGGAATTGGGAATGGTGAATCTGGGCTTGAGGTTCATGGATGGCGGATCGAACTTGCGATGACCTCGTGTTCGCACGCGGTCCTCGGTTCGCCATTCTCAATTCCCCCACGCTGGCGACCGCCCCGTATTTTCGGTTATCGTAGGCACCCGCAATCAAACCCCCTCGGAGACTCACCATGATCGACGTCAAACGCATCCTCGTCGGGACGGATTTTAGCGCTCGGGCGCACCTGGCTCTGAGGTCCGGAGCCGAATTCGCGAAGGTGTTTCAGGCCGAGCTTCTGCTGTGCCACATTTTGGAGCCGATCGATTTGCTCGGCACTTTGCCGCCGGTGGGCGAATCGTACATCCCGGCCAATCTGCCGCAACTTCAGGAGCAGCAGGCGAAGGAGCAGTGCGAGAAGCTGCTGACCGAAGTGCAGGTGACGAAGTCGCGGATGATTCTCGTCCACGGCTCTCCGTTCGCGGAATTGATTCGCACGGCCCGCACCGAAAACGCCGACTTGCTGATCCTCGGCACACACGGACGCGGAGCCATTGCCCACCTGTTGCTCGGTTCCGTGGCCGAACGCGTCGTCCGATCCGCCCCGTGCCCGGTGCTGACAGTGCGGGAAGGGGAACACGACTTCGTCCAGCCGTGAGGATTGGTGATTTTTGATTTCCGATTTTCGATTTCCGATTGAACAGCGAATCGGTGCGAGATTCTCAAATCGAAAATCGACAATCGCAAATCCAACCACCACTGACTCGACCTCACTCCCCATGTCCCACCCCGCCGCTCCCGCCCGCGTCGCTCCGCACCCTGGTTCCAAGAAGATGCCGCGCTGGGACGTCGGCGAATTGATCGACGCTCCGGCCTTCCGGGCGAAGAACTGGATGGCGATGGTTGGGCCGGGGTTGGTGATGGGGGCCTCGGCGATCGGTGGCGGTGAATGGCTGGCTGGCCCGCGGGTGACCGCCCGCTACGGCGGCGAAATGATGTGGCTGGCGGCGATCAGCATCTTGTGTCAGGTGCTGTACAACATTGAGATCAGCCGGTATGCGCTGTACACCGGTGAACCGATTTTCTCGGGCAAGTTCCGCATCCCGCCCGGACCGTGGCTGTGGGTGTTCGTGTATCTGGCCCTCGACATGGGGGTGATCTTTCCGTACCTCGCCGGCAATGCGGCCGGTTTGGTACAAGCCGTGTTTCTCGGTCACCTGCCCGATCCGGAACACGTCGCCTCGCACTGGTGGTGGAACAAGATCACGGGCAGCCTGCTGTTTCTGCTGGCGATAGTGCCTCTGGTCTTTGGCGGCAAGGTTTTGAATTCGTTGAAGATCGTGATGTCGGCCAAGCTCGTGCTGGTGCTCGGCTTTCTCCTGTTCCTCAGTATTTTTTACTCGCACGGCGACACGTGGCGGCAGATCATCACGGGGTTCTTCAAGTTCGGAAACGTGCCGGTGCAGACTCATGAAGACACCAACGGCAATGGGCGATTGGACCCCGGCGAAGACTGGGACCGCGATGGTCATCTGGATGTGGTCGAGAAGAATTATGACAAGTCGGTGGACACGAACGGCGACGGAAAGCCCGACGACTGGCAGAAGGATGCTGCGGGAAAACCGATCAAGTTTGACGACGTGGACCAGGACGGGATTCGCGATGGCGACAACGTCGAAAACATTTTCGTGTCGTTCTGGACGAACCGGCCGTTCCCCAACATCGACTTCTCGTTGATGGCAATGATCGCCGCACTGGCGGCGATTTCGGGCAACGGCGGGCTGACGAACACGCCAATCAGCAACTTCACCCGCGATCAGGGTTGGGGGATGGGGCATCAGGTTGGAGCCATCCCCAGCATGGTCGGCGGCCAGGGGATCACCCTGTCGCATGTCGGGGCGGTGTTCGAGGTGAACGCCGAATCAATGCCGCGTTGGAAGCGGTGGTATCGTCACGTGGCTCGCGACCAGGTGTGCGTGTGGATGGTGGCCTGCTTTATCGGTGTGGCGCTGCCCAGCATGCTATCGGTCGAATTCCTGCGTCGCGGCACGCAGACGGGTGACGAATGGAGCACGGCGGCGCTGACGGCCGGTGGAGTCGCCGAACACGTCGCCAACCCGCGTCCCGACGTGCTGGCCACGACGATCGGGCTGTCCAGCTTGATGCACGGCGAAGCGGCCGGGCGATTTTTCTGGGGCGCGACGCTGTTCATCGGCTTTCTGGTGTTGTTCACCAGTCTGATTTCCACCATCGACGGTGTGATCCGCCGCTGGGTGGACGTGTTCTGGACCGCCAGCGCCCGCCTGCGCGAACTCGACAAGTCCTTCGTTCGCATCCTCTACTTTCGCGTGCTGATCGTGTACGCCGTGCTGAGCGCCATCGGCCTGTGGTTGAATAAGCCCGACTCCCTGCTGAAGATCAGCACGATGCTGTACAACTTCGCCCTGGGCTTCAGTTCGGCCCACGTGCTGGTGGTCAACTCGTGGCTGCTCCCCAAACCGCTCCGCCCGCACTGGCTGATCCGCGTGGGTTTGGCGCTGACCTGCCTCTTCTTTTTGATGCTGGGATCGCTGTCCGTGCTGAAGGAACTCGGGAAGATCTGAATCCGGGCGGGCGGCTGCCCACCCAGTAAATCAGAATTCATTTATCGTATCGATCGTCTCGCCGCCATTGCGGGTGCATAGCGAGTCGATGACGGACTGCGGTATCGAGAGTTTCACGAATCGAACCGTCCCGTCGCCCAGCAGAAAGTAACACCCATCCTTGTGGAAGCTGGAAAACCCGTCCGGATCACCGAGCTTCGGATGGATTGAGATGTCGATATCTTCCGGCTTCGTCCACGGGATGCGCGTGCGTGAACACTCTCCAACGAGCAGCGTGTTCGATGTGCCGTCGGAAACGTCCTCGATCGCGACAGGTTCGACACCACGGAACACGCAGTTCAGTCCCAGCACGGCTGCATAACTTGTGAATCCTTCCCGCGCCGCCTCCGGTGTTCCGCCGCACGCGAGAATCCCCCGTGACATTGATGTTGCCAGGGCACTCTTTGAACTCCGTGGCCGCGATGGACAGACAAAACATTGCGGCATTCTGGCCATCAGCTTCCGATTGTTTGGTCCGTCCCAAGGTTCCCCAAAGTCGTACTCGTTGTACAGCGGTGTCTGATCGAGATACGGCAGAATCAGGACTCGCCAACTGTGCCACGGTTGTCCATCAGGACCGCGAACGAATGCTGGGGGAAAACTGCCGAAGTGATCGTGGTAATTGTGTAACGCCAACCCAAGCACTTTCAGACCACAATTGCAATTGGTGCGTCGGGCCGCTTCACGAGCTTTGAGAACGAACGGCGTCAGGATCACCGCGGTCAAACCGGTCAGGCACAGTCCAATGAGAATGGTTCGACGGATGGTTGCCACGGTTCGGTTGACGCGATTGTCCATCTCATCTGAAGAAATTCCGACATCTAACGTGTCCATCGCGGCACCTCGATGATGTAGCCGAACTCGCAAGAGTTCGGACCGAAGTCTTGCGACTTCGGCTACGGAAGTGATCGGCCGGAGTCTACCCGCAGAATCTGCCGACCAGCAAGCCGGACCCTGACGGCGTTTTCATCAAGCCTCTTGGCAAGCTGTGACGATACTGACGACTGTATCGGACCGGACTGACCGAGTGCCGCGCGGGATTTCTTGCGCGCGGTGGTCACTTTCGCGAAAATTTTTTGATGGACATAAGGCATGGATGCTGAACAGCGCTCGGCGGGAAATGTGTCACACGCGGCGACCGGCGGCAGTCGCTGGATAGCGGGGATTGTCGGATCACCCATTCTGTGGGGGACCGCGATCACGGTCGGGTTCTATTACCTCATCCCGTACCTGCCAATTGAACGCGAGTTCGTCTCGCGGTACTTCGCCGGGCACTGGATCGAGTACTGCACGACCGGAATGTTTTTCATCGGCCTGACGATCCTGGGGCAGAAGTTCTGGGGACACCGCTTCGAACGCGCGGTGCTACGGCAGAAGTTGCTGGACGCGACGGGACCAGTCACAGACAAGGCGGCGGAGGTCCTCGCGCAAAAAATCCTCGGCCGACTCGACCAGTTACCGGACCGGCTGCGCGACACGCGGCTGGCCGGGCGCGTCCGCGAAACGTGCGAATACGTGATCAGCCGGCGATCGGGTGCGTCGCTCGAAGAACATCTCAAGTACCTGGCCGAACTGGCGGCGGAAGACCTGCACGGCAGCTACGCTCTCGTCCGCACCGTGACGTGGGCGATACCGATTCTCGGGTTCCTCGGCACGGTCATCGGGATCACGATGGCCATCGCCACAATCACGCCCGAGCAGCTCGAAACGTCGCTGGGCGATGTCACTGCCGGACTGGCCGTCGCGTTTGACACGACGGCGTTATCGCTCGCGCTGTCGATGGTCCTCGTGTTCGCCACGTTTCTCATCGAACGGGCGGAAGGGGGAGCGCTGTCGGATGTCGAACAATTTGGGATCAGCCACCTGGCTCCCGCGTTCGCATCTCCAACCGCCGAACCGACTGTCGGTCCGTGGGCCGCCGCCGAAGCGAAGGCCGCCGAACAATTGCTGCAACGCAGCGAAGCCCTCATCAACTGGCAGACAAACCTGTGGCAACAGTCGCTCGAAAGCTTGCGGACCCGCTGGCTCGAAACGTCGGAGCGGCAGCAGGCAGAACTCACTGCGTCGCTGCGTTCGGGATTGGGGACGACGCTCACCGATCACGCGCAGCAACTGCACGAAACCCGGTCCTTGTTCCTGCACGCCTTCGAATCCATGTCGGGAGAACTCGGCCGTGTCGTGACCGATCTGCGGCAGAGTTCGCTGGCGCAGCAAGACACGTTCACGCGACAGACGGCTGGATTGTGGCAGCAGATCGGCGGGGAACTGGCCGCGATTCGCGAAGAACAGCGTGTCCAAACCGAGAACCTCACCCGCAGTCTGCACGACACGGCCTCGACCTGGCACACCGACCTGGCCGCGGCCACGTCCGCCGTCAGCGACCAGCTTGTCGAACTGCGACGGCAGGGCGAATTGCTCGGTGGCATCGTCGAACAGGAACGCGATCTCGTCCGGGTGCAGGATCGCCTCAGCGACAACTTGCAGGCGGTTCGCGCGGCGGAGACGTTCGAGCAAACGTTGCACAGCCTGAACGCGGCGGTGCATTTGCTGACCGCACGTAACCGCGCGGCGTGAAGGGTGGACGGTGGTTGGTGGTTGGTGAATTCCCGTCCACTGTCCACCACTTTGGAGGCGTCTCACATGGCAGTTCAAGACTTTCGCCAGCTTGAAGTGTGGCAGGAAGCGATGAATCTGGTGACGGCGGTCTATCAGTATTCAAAGGTCTTTCCGAAAGAGGAGACGTACGGTCTCACGAATCAATTGCATCGAGCAGCGGTCTCAATTCCATCGAACATTGCCGAAGGACAAGGGCGTCGTTCAACCAAAGAGTTTCTCAATTTTCTGTCTGTCGCAAGAGGCTCGCTGTTGGAGGTGCAGACCCAAACTGAAATTGCGAAACGCTTGAAGTATCTGGCGGAAGCTGAAACCAAGTTGTTGGAACAGCAAGCAGGTACCGTCATTCGCCTGCTTAATGGTTTGATCCGAGCATTGGAAAGAAAACTCGAGTAATCAACTTCCGTCCACCGTCCACGATTCACCGTCCACCGCCTCCCGATGTCGCGACGAAACGCCAAATCCAGCACGAGCATTTCGCTCTTTCCGTTCCTCGCCGTGCTGGTCTGCACGATGGGGGCGCTAATCCTGCTGCTGCTGGCGATGACGCAGAAGATTCGATTGCAGGCGCTCGGCAAGGCGTTGGCGTCGATCCACGTTGCCAGCGAAGATCCCCAGCCGGCTGCAAAAGTCGTTGTCCCGCCCGTGGTCTCCGACGTCGATGACGAATTGTTGCGCGAGCGCGAGGCGGCGTGGAGACGACAGGTTGATGAAGCCAGCTCGCAGCGCGATCGGCAGCGAGCGACGGTCGCGGAGAAACAGCGAGACCTCACTGAAACCGAACGCAAGCTGCGCGAGTCGCAGAAGCGGTTGAAGCAGGCTCGGGTGCGGGTGGCCGCGCTCGACGTCGAGCAGGTCGAACTGACCGAGGCTGAGAAAAATTTGCTCGCGGAGCAGGAGCAAGCTGGCGAGAAAGTTGCGTTGACGCAACGGCGACTCGAATTGCTCAAGCAACAGCAAGCCGCTGCACCGAGCAAGTATTCGTTGGTCCCGTACGACGGCGCATCGGGGACGACACGGCGTCCGCTGTACGTCGAGTGCTCGGGGAAGGGACTGCGGATTCTGCCCGAGGATGAATTCCTCGGCCCCGAAGAATTGGACGGATTCACCTCCAACTACAACCCGCTGCTCGCCGGGTTGCGGGCGCTGTCGGACTACTGGGCGTCGTATGGTGGGATAACGCGGAGCGACGACGGTCGCGTTGACGTCGACAAACGCGAACCGTACGTCCTGCTGCTGGTGAGGCCGAGTGGGAGCGTGTCGTACTACGTCGCGCGAAAGATGATCGCGGGGCTGCGGATTCCGTACGGGTACGAACTGATCGAGGAGGACTGGCAGCTCGACCTGCCGAAGACCGATCCCGACGCGAAACGTGTCGCGCACGCCGCGATCGTCGCATCACTGGGAGCGCGGGCCGACGTGTTGAAGCGACTCGGGTCGGCGAACGGCGGGCGGGCGACCTCGGGTGCCGATGCGACGGCGGCCGCAGTGGCGGCCGTGCGTGGAATGACTCCGGCGGGGGAAGGGCAGGGGGGGCGGCGGCGCATCGATCTGCACGTGTCGGATTCGGGAAAGGTGACCGGGCCGATTCCCGGTTCGTCGCCACCAGCAGGTTCAGCACCGCCGGCCGGTTCAGCACCGATTTCAAAATCCGACGGCCCGATCGTGCGGCGTGGAGTTGGTCCGCAGGGTGAACCGGTCACGCTTTCCGATGAATTCTCGGAAGAGATCGCCCGGCTGCGTCGGCAGGAACGAGCGGGTTACGCGGAATCTCCGGGCGCGGTTCCAGGGGACGCCAAGCCGGGATCATTCGTCGAACCACGGAAGGCGAACGCGATCGACGTGCGTGGTGGAACCGCAACGGCGCCGTCAGCGAGCCGCGCAGCCGAACGGTCCGCGAACGGGCAACCCGAGGCCCAGGCTGGCAAACCATCGGGCATGGCGCAGAGTCAAGCCGGACAACAACCCGCCGCATCTGATCAAGCCGGTGCCCGATCCTCGCCCCTACCTGACGATGATCGCGAATGGCGCACGAATCGAACGCCCGGCGCGGAACTCGGCGGCGATTCGAGCGCCGACAATTTCGACGACGAACCTCGCAGCAAGCCGAGCGGCGGGAAACGCGAAGTGCCCTTCAAGAAAACTTGGGCGCAGCGCGGCAGTCGCGGTGGAATCGGCTTGGAAAAGAAGTTCGAAGTGCAGGTGTTCGCGGATCGGTTGATCGTGGGCAACGCCGACCTGGTCCTGCCCGCCGGGCGCGGCGAATCGCGGGATGAACTCGCCAACGACATGTCGCAGGCGATCTCCATTCTCGAACGCTCGTGGGGTCGTCCGCCGGCGAATTTCTACTGGATTCCGGCCGCACATTTCGTTGTGCATCCGGGAGGCAACCAGCACTACGAACGGCTGCATCCCAAGCTGCGAGATTGGGGAGTCTATTCGACAGCGGAGTTTGATCTGGGAGAGAAGCGGAGGCAGTAGGATGGGCACCTTGCCCGTCCGTCAGTGGTCAGGTAGTCCGGACCCCTTGGTCCGGACGAGACGACGTCCGGACCAAGGGGTCCGGACTACGGTCAGCGCGGCAGAAATCGGCAATCGAAAATCGGCAATCGAAAATCCCATGTCTCGTCCACGCGATGAAATGCAGTTCGGGTCGGATTCGTTTCTCGACGTGCTCGCGAACATGGTGGGGATTCTGATCATCCTCATCGTGATCGCCGGAGCGCGCGTGGGACGGGCGCCGATTCCATTGATGCGCGACATTCTTGCGGCTCGCGAACAGCAGGCGCACGCGGTTGTGGCGGATGCGGAGTTCGGCGCGGGTCTCCCGACCCCGCCGAATGCCCCGACCGAAGGTCTCACTGTCGGCAACACCAATTCGCCACCACGCGACATCACCGACAAGCTGGCAGCGATCGAAGCCGAACTGGCCGAACTGTCCGCACAAGCGGAGCAGCAGGCGAAGGCCCTCGAACTCACCGCTGCGCAGGAGGAGGAGTTGAAGCGGCAGCGAGAAACCGAGGAACACCGGATTGCCCGCCAGACGACGTTGCTGACCGACGTGCGTCAACGAGCCGAGCAGGCGAAGAATGCGCTGCTGGTCCACAAGCTGCGGCTGACCGGACTGCTCGCCGAGAACGAACAGGTCGAAGCGACCGGAGCGAAAGTCGAAAAACTCGTCCACCGCACCACACCCATCAGCCAGGAGGTATCCGGAAACGAATTACATTTCCGACTGGCGGATCAAAAGGTGGCGGTCATTCCGCTCGAAGGCTTGATGAACCGTCTGCGAATCCAGATGGAACGCCAAAAGCAAACCCTGGCCACCTCGCGAAGTTTTCAAGGAACGGCCGGCCCGGTGGATGGGTTTTCATTGCAGTACCTGATGGAGCGCCAAGCCGCCTCGCCGTTTGATGAGATTCGCCACGGGACCGGCGTCTTCCGCGTCGCCGTCTCGGCGTGGAAGCTGATTCCCGAACGGGATGTCGAAGCCGAGACGGCCGAACAGGCGGTGCAACGCGGCTCGCGATTCATCACCGCGCTCAAGGCCGCGCCGCCGAACGCGACGATCACGCTCTGGGTGTACCCCGACAGCTTCGGCCTGTTCCGCAAGCTGCAAGCCGCCGCGCACGCCGAAGGCTTCACCGTCGCCGCGCGCCCGCTCCCCAACGGAGTCCCGATTGCCGGGTCACCGAACGGCACGCGGTCGGCCGGGCAGTGAGACACTCGGTTGACGACTTTGTTGGCTCGACTTCCGAACCTGGAATCGAATGCTCGCGCTCGAAGACTTACAATGCCGTCACCATGAACCGCGAACAACATCTGGCTCTCGTCCGAGAATTCACGCAGAGTGAGAGTCTCGTCAAGCACATGCTGGCTGTCGAAGCCGCGATGCGGGCGTATGCGCGAAAGTTCGGACAGGACGAAGAGACGTGGGGCTGCGTCGGGCTGCTGCACGATTTCGATTACGAACGCTGGCCGAATCCGCCCGATCATCCGCTCAAGGGGGCGGAGATTTTGAAGGCCCGCGGGTATCCGGACGACGTGATCTATGCGATCAAGTCGCACGCGGACTATCTGCCCGATTGTCCGCGCGTATCGCTGTTGGACAAGACGCTGTACGCCTGTGACGAGTTGTGCGGGTTCATCACCGCGTGTGCTCTCGTGCGGCCGACTCGGTTGGAGGAGTTGGAACCGAAGAGTGTGCGGAAGAAGATGCGGCAAGTCACGTTCGCCGAGAAGGTACATCGCGAAGACATCGTGAACGGCGCGGCGGACCTCGGCGCGGACTTGGACGAGCACATTAGCTTCTGCATCCAAGCCCTGCGCGGCGTTGCGGCGGAGTTGGGATTGCTGCCGACAGCATGATTTCCCCCTCGCCCCGTGCGGCGGCTGGCAGCTTGTTGAGAAATGTGGGACGGCCCTTCCGGGCCGTCGGATTACTCCGGAAAACGGCGGCCCGGAAGGGCCGTCCTACATTCTTCAATTGACCGCGCGAGGAGTCCGGCGTCTCGCGTGCGGTTGAGGCGCGGCGTACAATGCGACCATGCC
>JACRIH010000381.1 GCA_016235885.1 Planctomycetales bacterium
CCGGTAGTGCGTGTGCCTCGTTGAAAACCGGGGGGCTGACGCCGCCCCGCTCGCCTGAGATTCAATGGTGGTGAGAGTGGGCTTGATTGCGATCCTCCATTCCTACCCTCCTCTCTTCGGCAACTCGACCGCTCGCAGATTCCGAAACAGCAGGTCGGTCGTCGGGTCATGTCCCTGCAAACTGAAATGCCCCGGCTTCACGCGCAGACCGTCGCGCGGGTTGTCGTTCGGTTTGCGAGTGTCGATCCAGTCGGTGACCTGCGTGCCATTGACCCACACGCTCACGTGCGGGCCTTGAGCCGACACAGTCATCGTGGACCACTCGAAATCGTTCGACACCACGCGGCGAGCCGGCACGCGACGGTAGATGGCTCCGGTGCCGAAATCGACCGGTTGCGAACGGTCGTCTCCCTTCCAGGCGTTGTGAACCTGGGCCTCGTAGCCGTTGGATGGATTCTCGGCGGTGCCCGGCATCGCGCGGAAGAAGATGCCGCTGTTCAGGTGTTTGCCGTTCGTCTTGATCTCGGCTTGCAGAAAGAAGTCGCCCCACGTCGATTCGGTTTCGAGGAACCCGCGTCCGTTGCGGACATGGATCGCGGAGTCCTCCACTTTGAACTCGCTCTTGCCGCCGGGCACAACGCGCCAGCCGGTCAAATCCTTGCCGTTGAAGAGCGGCTTAGTCCCGAGCGGTCTCAGATAGACGTTGCGGTATTCCGCGTGCCCGACGTTTTTCTGGAGGCCGATGAACCCGCGTCGCAACGCACCGGAGCCGTCGTCCGAGTACGTCAGGATCAGTTCGCCGTCGAGTTTCACATCGACTTTCGGTCCCTCGACGCGGACGTGATAACTTCGCCACCGTTCTTCACCGACGACTTCTTTGATCGGCTTCTGCCGACCGACCAGCGCCCCGGTTTTGAACGCCGGATGCGAATCGCACATGTTGAGTTCGTAGCAATCCTTGGTCGGGTCTTTCGGCTGGAACGCGGACCGCAGGAAGATGCCGCTGTTGCCTCCCTTCGACAACCGGAAGTCGCACCGCAGTTCGTAGTCCGCGAATTCGGTTGTCGTCACCAGTAGGCCGGGGTCGCCCGAATCGGCGTGAACCACGCCGTCGGTCACCTTCCAGTTCACGTCGTTGTTCGCCTTCCAACCGAACATCGTTTCGCCGTCGAACAGCCGGACCCAGCCGGCGCTGACTTCGTCGGTGGTGAGTTCGTTGTGCTTCTTCGTCGCTTTGTCTTGTGCCACGGCGGGCGATGCAGTTCCGCACCAGACGCCGAAGCACACGAGCAGGAGAATGAATGGACGACGAAGATCGTGAATAGTAGATCGTGGATCGTGGATCGTGACGCGAGGCCTGGTGAGTCTCCAAAGGTGCGATGCAATCAAACGCGAGCATTGTAGCGCGGCGACGCGGCTTCGGCGACGATGCCGTACCGTAGCCCTGTCGCTCCGCGACAGGCAAGCCGATTCGCGTGCGGTCTTCCTCGGAGAAGTTCCCGTCGCATTTCATTCGGCGATCCTGTCGCGGAGCGACAGGGCTACGATTGACGCTTGCCACTCGACCCGACAAACTGGCGTCCGTTGATGGATTCACACGACTCTCCACGAGGAATCTTTGCCATGCACACGTTGTTTCGCTTGTCATTCGTACTGGCTCTGGGAATTGCAAGCACGGCCGCGACCGCTGCGGCCGACAACTGGCCGCAGTGGCGGGGGGCCAAGCACGATGGGATCAGTACCGAGAAGAACCTCCCGACCACGTGGAGCAAGACCGAGGGCGTCGCGTGGCGACTGCCACTGCCGGGGCCGGGTGGGGCGACTCCCGCCGTTTGGGGTGATCGAATCTTCCTGACTTCGCTTGGGAGTGAAGCGGACGGCGAAGCGGATGCGATTCTTGTGCTGTGCGTGAGCACTGACGGCAAGGTCCTGTGGAAGAAGAAATTGGGAAGCGGCAGCAGACCCGCGCGCGGAGACGAAGGGAACTTCGCGTCACCGTCACCGTCGACCGATGGCAAACACGTCTGGGCCTTCTGCGGCTCGGGCGATCTGGCGTGCTACGATTTCGACGGGAAGGAAGTCTGGCACTTCAACGTGCAGGATCGGTATGGCAAGTTTTCGATTCAGTTCGGGATGTCGTCGACTCCGCTGCTCGACGGCGATCGGCTGTACTTGCAGTTGATTCACGGTGAAGGAAAGGCCGCGACGCGTGAAGCGGTCGTCGTGGCACTCGACAAGGCGACGGGCAAGGAAGTCTGGAAGCAGCCACGTCCGAGCGAAGCGTACGCGGAAAACGAGCACTCGTACGCGTCGCCGACGCTCTACCGTGACGGCAAGTTGGAATTCCTGCTGACGCACGGCGCGGACTACATCATCGCCCACCGGCTGACGGATGGGAGCGAAATCTGGCGCTCGGCAGGCCTGAACGCACCGCTCGGCGACAGCAAGTACAACCCCACGCTCCGTCTGGTCGCTTCACCGCTGGCTGTGCCGGGGTTGATCGTCGTTCCGTCGGCGAAGAACGGACCAGTGCTCGCACTGCGTCCCGATGGGAAGGGAGACATCACGAACGATTCCTCGTCGCGGCTGTGGACTCGCACGGCGAACACGCCCGACGTGCCTTCGCCGCTCGTTGTGGATGGTCTCGTTTACCTGTGCCGCGAGCAGGGCAATCTGCTCGTGCTGGATGCCAAGACCGGCGAGGAAATCTACGAGAAGCCAACCGCCCGCGGACGTCACCGAGCCTCGCCAGTCTTCGCGGACGGCAAGGTGTACCTGATCGCACGCGACAGCGGCACGATCACTGTTGTGAAGCCGGGCCGCGAATTCGAACTGCTAGCGTCGAACGTGCTCGACGAACCCATCGCCGCGTCGGTGGTCGTGTCGAACGGCCGGATTTACATCCGCAGCTTCGAGGCGTTGTATGCGATCGGATCGGCAAAGTAGTTCCTCATTCGGATTCTGCATCTCAGCAGGGTCAAATCGCGATCGTCTCGGAATGGGACTGCGAATTGTTGTTCTTGATCGAAGGGGTTGCAGAATGCGCTGTTGGGTCCCGGTCGTCAGCTTTGTCGTCGCAGTCGGACTGAGCCTGCTTTTCAACAGTCACGTCGCCGCTCAGGATTCAACTCAGCGAGAACTTGACAAAGCCCAGGAGGAGTACAAAGCGGCTCTGGACAAAGCGATTGTCAACCTGCTGAACACCTTTGACAAGGAAATGGAATCGCTCCGGAAGAGCAAGATGGTGAAAGCCGAAGACAAACTGAAATGGCTGGAAATACTGGAGGTCGAGCGGAAGTCGTTTGAATCGGAGCAACGAATTCCCTGGTCGGTTCCCATGCGTCCTGCGACGGGGGCATACCTCCAGGCACTGATCGCCGCGCAAGGCAAGTTGTCGAAAGCGTACGACAAACCCCTCGATCGCGCCACGCGGAAGAAGGAGGAGGCTCGGGCGAAGGAGTTGGTCGAGATGAAGAATCGGGCCGCCGAGATCAAGGTGCTGGCGACGTGGAACTTTGTTGGGACGAATTTCGAAAGCCGGTTTTCACGCAACCTGTTCTCCAATGGAAAACTGGACGACCTCAACGGAAAAAGCACCTGGACCATCGAAAAGGACAAGTTGGTGCTCCGCATTTTTCGGGGCGATGGCAAGTCGTTTGTCGATACCTGCACGTTGGCGGCGGACGGTCAATCTTTGACCGGCGGAAATCAGTTTGGCGGGAGATTCAACGCCGAGGTTGTTCGATCGTCGAAGTAGTTGTCGAAGGGCGGTTGCCGTGTGAATACGACCTTGAAAAGGCTGGTTCGTGACTTGCGATTCGCGACGCAGGCCGTTTGGCCGGGCGTCAAATCCGAGTTGCTCCGTCACCTCCACGTCAGGCAGAATCTTGCCAAACTCGCCATCTGGCTGGCGTGCTGGACGTCGTTCTCATTTCCGGTGCAGGCCGGTGTCGGTCCCCTCCCGCAATGGATTTGGGTGGATGCGTACCAGCGCCGGAACGATGTCACGTTCTTTCGCCGGACGTTCGAGCTTCCCGAAGGAATCCGCAAGGCCGAACTGCGCGGGCTGGCCGACCGGCGGATGAGCGTGTTCATCAACGGCCAGCCGGTCACCGAAATGCGCGGCCACGCCGAATGGTCGGTCGCGGATGTGACGAAGCATTTGCGGCAGGGGCGGAACGTGGTGGCGATCGCCGGTCACGCCGAATCCGGTGTCGGTGCCGTGCTGGCTTCGCTGCGTTGCGAGCACGCGAATGGATCGGTCACGACGCTCACGACCGATCATACTTGGCGGGCGACTCGTGACAAGACACCGGACTGGATGGCTCTCGACTTGGAGGATGTCCGCTGGTCGGACGCGGTGAGCCTCGGCCTCGTTGGGTCACAGCCGTGGAGTGACCCCATCGGAGACGAGGGGGATTACTACCAGTGGATGCAGGCCAAGGGAACCGGTACGGCGAGCGACGCAGCGGCGGTCCGTGTGGTGCCAGGGTTTCGGGTCGAACTGCTGCGGTCGTCGCAGCCCGGCGAGGGATCGTGGGTCAGCCTGACGTTCGATTCCCGCGGGCGACTGATCGTCGGCCGCGAGGGCAAGGGACTGCTGCGGATGACGCTGGCCGCCGGAGCAAGCAAACTCCCCTCTCCCTCCGGGAGAGGGGTTGGGGGTGAGGGAGAGTTTCGCGGCGATTCCAAGTCCAATTCACGAACGACGCCCCCTCACCCCGGCCCTCTCCCGAAGGGAGAGGGGGATATCAAGGTTGAAACAATCAACGACACGCTCGAAGAGTGCCGGGGTCTGTTGTTCGCGTTCGGCTCGCTCTACGCCAACGCGAACAATTCGAAAGCGCTCTACCAACTGACCGACGCGGATGGCGACGACAAGTTCGAAACCGTCGAGCTGCGGCACACCACCGGCGGCGGAGTCGGACACGGGCGCAATGCGCTGGCACTCGGTCCTGACAACAATGTTTATGTCATCCACGGAAACGACGTACGGTTGCCGGACGACTTCGAGACGGCCGATTCGCCCGTGCGGAACTATGCGGTCGATCGGCTGGCGAAGAATCACTGGGACCGATATTTGTTCGATTTCCAGGGCACGCTGCCGGCGGGGCACGTCATCCGCACCGACCGCGACGGCAAGCTGTGGGAGCTCGTCGCGTGCGGGATGCGCAACCCGTACGGGATTGATTTCAACGAAGACGGCGAGATGTTCACGTTCGACGCCGACAACGAGGGAGACACGGGCCTGTCGTGGTACCGGCCGACGCGGATCAACCACATCGTGAGCGGCGCGGACTTTGGTTGGCGGCAGGGTTCGGGAAATCGTCCCGCGTGGTATCCCGACAGTTGGCCGAGCAACCTCGACATCGGCAAGTCATCACCGACCGGCGTGAAGTTTGGAACGCGATCGAATTTCCCACCGCCGTACCGCCGGGCATTGTTCATTCTCGACTGGTCGTATGGCCGAATTCTGGCAGTGCATCTCGATCCGCACGGAGCGAGCTACCGCGCGACGGCGGAGAATTTTCTCGAAGGCCGTCCGCTCAACGTGACCGACCTCGCATTCGGTCCCGACGGTGCGATGTACTTCGTGACTGGCGGTCGCGGCACGCAGTCGGGGCTGTACCGGGTGACGGTCGAAGCGACGAGCGACAAACTCCCCTCTCCCTCCGGGAGAGGGGCTGGGGGTGAGGGAACGGTCTCGCGTAATTCCGGCACCAATCGGCCTCGCGATGCTCGCGCCTTGCGCCGGCAGCTCGAACACTTCCATCGCGAAGTGTCATCCGCAGCAATCGGTCTCGCATGGCCGCAACTTGAAAGCAGCGACGACTGGCTGCGCCACGCCGCACGAATCGCGATCGAACGGCAGCCGGTGGCAACTTGGCGGCAGCAGGCGCTCGACGAAAAGCGGCCGACGGCCGCGCTCACCGCGCTGATGGCGTTGGCGCGCACCGGCGAACCGGCAGACAGGCCGGCGATCTTGCGGCGGCTGCGAGCTTTCCCGCTGCGATCGCTGAACGTCGAGCAACAAGTACTCGCGCTGCGAGTGTGGCAGTTGAGCTGCATCCGGCTGGGAGCGCCGACGGCGGACGAACTGGCGGCGATGGTGAACGAGGTCGAGACAATCTACCCGTCCGACGTCGTGGCGGTGAATCGGTTGGCGGGAGAGTTGCTCGCCTTCGCCAAGGCGCCGTCGCTGCCGGCGCGGACGATCCCGCTGCTGGCTGGAGCGCGATCTCAGGAGGAGTTGATTGCGTACTTGTTCCTGCTGCGAAATGTTGCCGACGGCTGGACCAAAGAGCTGCGTGAGAAATACTTCGACGCGCTGCGTTCGGCCGCTGCATCCGAGGGAGGACGTGACGTGACGACGTTTCTCGTTTCGACGCGGATCGAAGCGCTGACCGCCGCGCCGGAGACCGAACGGGCCGCGCTGGCGAAGCGACTCGCGATCGGGGTGGGGGTGGCTGGGGTCGAGCGCAGCGAAGCCCCCACACCTGTGCGACCGGTCGTGCGCGAGTGGCAATTGCCCGACCTCGCGGACGAACTTGACGCCGTCGGTCGCGGGCGCGACTTCGAGCGCGGAAAACGATTGTTCACCGAGACAAAGTGCGTGAGTTGTCACCGGTTCACCGACGAAGGGGTGCCGGTCGGACCGGACCTGCGCGCCGTGGGACGCCGATTCGGTCGTCGCGATTTGATGGAGACCATTCTCAACCCGTCGAAAGTGATCGACAGCAAATTCCGCAACGTGACGATTGTCACCCACGCCGGACAGACGATCACCGGCCGAGCCGTCACCGGCGACGAGACGTCGCTGGTCGTCTCGACCGATCCGCTGGCGTTCGATCAGTTCGTCCGCGTGCCGCTGTCAGAGATCGCGGAGCAGAAGGCATCCCCCGTGTCGCCGATGCCGACGGCGCTGCTGAACACGCTCACGAAGGAAGAGATCTTCGACCTGCTGGCGTATCTCGAATCGGACGGGAATCGGAAGTACGTCAGCTTTGCGCCAGTTCGCTGACTCCTCCACCGTGAGGGGATGATGGGAGAGGTCGTCGAGTTTTGTCCCGGCAAATCGGCAGGATGAATCCCGCTGGTCGGCCACTTGAAAGTGATGAATTGCGAATGACGCCCCCCCTGCCACTCCACGGCCTCCGTGTTCTCGACCTGACGCGGGTTCTGGCTGGTCCGTACTGCACGATGCTGCTGGCCGATCTCGGGGCCGAGGTTGTGAAGATCGAGCGGCCCGGCAGTGGCGACGATGCGCGGCAGTTCGGACCGTTCATGGAAAACGGCGACAGCGCGTACTTCGCCAGCATCAACCGCGGCAAGAAAAGCGTTGCACTCGATCTCAAGCAGGAGGCCGATCGGGCGACGTTCCTGCGGCTGGTGGAAAAGGCGGACGTGCTGGTCGAGAACTTCCGGCCCGGCACGATGGAATCGTTTGGCCTGCCGAGCCAGCGGCTGCGCGAGATCAACCCGCGATTGATCGTCGCCTCGGCCACGGGATTTGGTCAGACGGGACCGGACAGCCGCCGCGCCGCGTACGATGTGATCATTCAGGCGCTCAGCGGGTTGATGAGCATCACGGGGTATGATTCCAGCCAGCCGGCGCGGGTGGGGAATTCGATCAGCGACATTCTTACCGGCCTGTTCACGGCGCTGGGGATTGTCGCCGCACTGCGGCAGTGCGATGCCACCGGTACCGGTTGCGATCTCGATCTGTCGATGCTCGAATGCACGGTCGCCACACTCGAAAATGCCGTGACGCGATTCGCCGTGTCGGGCCAGCCGCCGACTCCGCTCGGCACGCGGCATCCGTCGATCGCCCCGTTTCAGGCGTTTCAAGCGGCGGACGGACAATTCGTGATCGCAGCCGGCAACGACACTCTGTGGCACCGCCTGTGCGAAGTGCTCGCCGCGCCCGAACTGCTGGCCGATCCAAAACTGGCGACCAATCGCGATCGCGCCGCAAATCTCGACCACCTCGAAGCATGCTTGAATGTCCGCCTCGCTCACCGCCCGATACGGGAGTGGCTCGCACTGCTCGCCGCCGCCGGTGTGCCGGCCGCCCCGATCCGGCACCTCGGCGAAGTCGTCGCCGACCCGCACCTGCAAGCGCGAGGGATCTGGCATTACGTGCAAAACGGCGACAACCCGTCACTGCTGACCGCCGGCACCCCGTTCGTCATCGACGGCCACAAGCCGACCCTGTCGCCTATGTGGCCGAAGTTGGGAGAACACACAGAGAGAGTACTCCGCGAATGGCTTGGTTCGACCTAGCGTGCAGATTGGGCGGTGTTTGTTTTGTCTTTGTCCTGCCCCCTTTGTTCTGCCGTTACCGATTCCTGTTCCATGCAATGGCGAGTGGTGCTGCTGCCAACGGGGCCACGACCAACGGCGCGAAGATTACGATCAGCACGGTCAGCAGCAGTTGTCGATCCGGATGCAATATCCGATCGAGGACGATCAATCCGCTGAGGACCGCCCATACGCTGAATGCGACGGCAACCGTCGGCGATCCAATCAGCGCTCGACGTCGCGCTGACACGAACGTCCAGATCGTTCCCACCGCGAGCGCCGCTCCGACGGCGACGCCAACTCCACGAAGGACATTCAGTCGTGCCTCAACGGGCAGCACGTAATTCGAGAACAGCCCCAACCCGGTGAAGAGCACGAGCAAGCCGCAGATCACTTGAGCCAGCAACTGGGATCGTCCCGTCATGGCCAGTGAGGCCTGAACCGACACGACAGTCCAGCAGCCCAGCAACGTCATCGGGAAATACCACCAGCCCCAATCGTTCAGAAGCTCAACGGATGGGATGGAATCCTTCGCGAAAAGAATGGCCGTGAGAATCACGAACGGCACGGCCCAGATGGCCCACGCGATGAGTACGCTCTTGACCAAGACTTTCAGAAGCGTGCGTGACAACTGGGTGTTCGACAGCGGACGTGCCGCGAGGAAGTGCCCCATCTCGAACGTCTTATCATCGGGACCGAAATTGCCCAAGACGAAACCCATGAACCCCATCAGCGTCAACATCGCACCGCCGGCGACGAAGCCCTCGAACAAGTCCTTCAACTCGCGGATGAAAAGACCCCAGATCCCCAGCCCGATCACCATCACGAACACAACGGCGGCTGGCATGATCGGGCCCTTCCTCCTCCACTCGAACCAGAAGTGAGCCTGCTCGGGAGTCTTGAACGGAGCACCGACTTCGGGCGGTGGATCACAGACCCGCTCGATCCAGGCGATAATCCCCAGCGACGGCAATGGCTCGCCACAGCGACGCCGAGCGACTCCCACAACTCCGGCGAAATACGAGAGTCCCGCGAACGTCAGTAACGTGAAGACGTCTCCGGGTGTGACTGCGATCCACTGATGAGTCGGCAATGAGAACATTGGTCCAACCCTCGACTTGAACCACAGTCCGAGACTCGCTCCGACAATCCCCACGGCCACGGGTAGCCACGCCGATTTCTCCGTGGACCACATCGCGGCTTGGATGCCCGCCACTCCGACCGCTGCGAACAGAGCCGGTCCCCACGGTGGCCAGTTCAGATCGAACAGCGCATTCCAGCACGCGATGCTCGCCAGAGATTCCAGCCCCACCAACACCATGGACGGCAACATCTGCCAAGCCACGAGTGACGAAGTCGGAATCGGCATCGCGTACAACCGCGCTGGCTGACCCTGCGCGTCAAACGCCGCGCATCCGAAAATTACCATTTGAATTTGGATCAGCGTGAGTTGCATCACCAACATGCTGGGATCGTCGGAATCGAACCCCGGTTCGTGACGCAGCGCGGTGAACAGCATCACTGGTAACACATTCGCCGCGAGCGCGAAGGCCAGCAGTTGCCAACGACCGCGAGACAGCATCTCCCACGTCATTGCCACCGGAATGGATTGCATGAGGAGTGCTCCTTCGTAGCCACGTTCGCCAGAACGTGGGCGTCGTGACGCGTTCCCACGTTCTGGCGAACGTGGCTACGGTTTTTGACCGGCTAATTCGAAATCCGCGACACAAAGATTTCATCCAGAGTCATCGCGTCGTCACCGACAACTGTGGCCCCAATGGCTTCGGCCGCGCGTCGCAATTGGCTGCTTTCGCCACTGCAAATGTATGTCCACTCGGCTCCCTGTCCCGCGAACGAGAGCGTCCCCACCAGCGACGGAGGATTGTCGAGCGACTGTCCGAATCGCAAAGTGATCCGGCGATGTGTGTCTTTAATTTCATCCATCGGTGCGGTGAGCAGGATGCGCCCCTGATGAATGATCGCCACCCGATCCGCGACCCGTTCGACCTCGTCCAACAGGTGCGACGAAAACAAAACGGTCCGCCCCTCGTCGGCGATCGTGCGAATGATCGCTCCCAGAATGTCGCGGCGTACAACGGGGTCCAGCCCCGACGACGGTTCATCCAACACGAGCAATTCGGGACGATGGGCCAAAGCGATCAGCAGGCCTGCTCGTGCTCGCTGGCCGCGCGACAGGTTCTTGATTCGCGCCTGGCCGTCGAGATCGAACGCCTGCCGCAACTCTTCGGAGTACGCATCGTCCCAATTCGGAAAAAATGCCTGCGTGTACCGCATTAGTTCGCCGACCCGCATCCAGTTGGGCAGGTCGCGGTCTTCCGACAGGTAGCCAATCCGGCCCAGCGTGCCGACCGGGTTTTGTACCGGGTCGAGTCCGAACACGCGGACCGTTCCCGATTGAGCCTTGAGCATTCCCAAGATGTGCTTGATAAGCGTCGTCTTGCCGGCACCGTTGCCGCCGATCAATCCAAACACGCCGCCGCGTGGAACGGACAGCGAGAGATCGTCGAGGGCCGTCTTGTTGCCGAATTGTCGCGTGACTCGGCGAATGTCCACGATGGGGGGAGCGGAAGAAGGAAATGGTTCCTGCATGAGATCATTCCTCGTTGCGGATGGTCTGCATCGTCGAGTGACGCTGTTGAACGAGTTTGGCGACATCTTCGATGGCAATATCCATGTGCCGCGCCTCGGCCAGTAGCAGGTCGATGCGTTCCGTTAGAATCTTGAGCCGTTCGCGGCGAGCCAGCGGCGAACCTTGGTCGGAAACGTACGTCCCTGCCGTACGGCGCTTCTCCACGATGCCAGCTGTTTCCAATTCACGGTACGCGCGAGCAACCGTGTTGGGATTGACAATCAAACGTTCGGCCAACACGCGAATTGCCGGCAATTCCTCTCCGGCGGCAAGTCGTCCCGAAGCGACCAGATATTTGATCTGGTTGACGATCTGCTGATAGATCGGAACCCCGTCATTGGGAGAAATGTGAATTTGCACGGGTCTGTTCCGTCACAAAGGCGATGGGATCGCCGTCACGCCAATTGTATTAGTGTAATAATACAATTGGCGGCTGACCTGTCAAGTGACGAAACGAAACCAATTTGTGTTCCCACGTCCCTTCGAGACACAACGCACGACGACTCTCGAAGTCATCTCATTCTCTGCGAAGTAGCTGTTGTCGAAATGCGAAGGGTGCGCCGCGAGCCTTCAGCAATCTCTCGCTCCATCCACTCCGTCACGTCCGCTTGTGAGCGGGCTCGACGTGGACCGGGTATTCGATCAACACGCCGTAGCCGAGCGAATCGTGGTCTTCGGGGCGGAATCCGGGGAGGGTGGTGACCAGACGGGCGCCGTAATCGAGATGGAACGCCAGCACAGGATCGACCAATCGACCCGACGCGCTGCGCAACACCACGTACTGTTCGATCGACAGTGTCGAGCGCTTGTGATACCGGGCCGGTCGCGTCACACCGAGAATTCGTCGAATTCCGGGCAGGCTGCGGGCCAATTCGATCTGCCGGTCGATCAACACCCGCGCCAGGCCGAAGCCTTGATGACTTTTCAACACGCACACGCCGATCAAGTGATACACGTCACCATCAGGACGATGCGAACCGACGATCCGGCCGCGATCGGTCACGGCCGGGAACGTGGCTCGATTCGCGTTGAAGAATGCTTCCGGTACGCGCTGGGCAGTTGCAAACGCGACCACCTTGCCACCGATTTCCGCCACCAACTGGCCGGCGGGGAAGAGTTCGACGCGCGATCGAATCTCATCTGCTGTCGACGCCATTCCCTTCGGCCACGCGGACTGCTCGATTTCGGAAAGCAGCGGCACGTCGTCAAGTTGGGCGGGACGGATCAGCATGCGTGGTTCCTTGGCCGGTGAACCGGAGTTCTAACGTGCAACGGCTTTGAATCAAAGTACGAACTGACAAACGATCGCCCCGATGGCGGCCATCGACACGCCCCACAGCAACAATTGCCGGAAAACTTGGTTCCGGTCGGCTTGCGGTGGTAGTGCGGCCAGGCACAACGCTCCGATCGTCGAGACGGGAGAAACGTCCACCAGATTGCTGCCGATGGTCACGGACATCGCCAGCGCGAGCGGATCGGTTCCCGGAATGTTGGCCGCCAGTTCGGGAACCATCGGCAGAAACGTCGGCAACACCACACCCGATGTGCTGCTGAAAATCGAGATGATCCCTGTGACGAACGCGATCAATCCGTTTGCCGTCTCCGGCCCGGCGGACGAAGCGAGCAACTGGCTGAACAATTTCAGCCCCCCCGTCCGCTCCGCGACCGCAACGAGCGTGCTCGTCCCCGCGACCATCAACACCACACCCCACGGCAATTGGCGAACGGCTTCGCGCTCATTCGCCGCTCGCACGGCGATCAAGACGACGGCCGCCGCGAACGCACCCAGCCCCAGATGCACGTCGGCACCGATCACGCCTCCGAACAGAATCGCGATCACCACCAGTGTCACCCCCTGCTGCCAATGCAAAACTCTCCCCTCTCCCCCCTGGGGAGAGGGGGTGAGGGTGAGGGGTGGTTCATACGTGGCGCGACTCTGATCGCGATTCAAATTCAGAGACCCGCCGCCGTCCCTCACCCCAGCCCTCTCCCCCAAGGGGAGAGGGAGCATGTTTCGCCAACCGCGGCACAGCACGTAGCCGATCAACGCGACTCCCACGTTGACCGCGAAATTGGTTCCAAACGTGTGGGCTTGATGTCCCGCCAGTCCCATTTTTTGCAGGTTGCGGTCGGCGATGATCCCCATCGTACCGAATGGCGACAGGCCACCGGCAATGCTGCCGTGCCCGACCATCAACGCCATGAGAAGTGGCGACACCCCGGCGCGCTGAGCAGTGCGCATCGCCGCCGGTGCGACGAGGGCCACGGCGGCGATATTCCCCGCACCGCTCGCCGACAGCAGGCACGTCAGAAAAAAAAACAGGATGGGGAGCAGCGCGGCGTGACCACGACACGTTCGCACTCCCGCCAGTGCGACGATGTCGAGTGTCCCGTTCACCTGCGCCTGCGTGAACAACAGCCCGACACCGATCAACGTGAGTACGAGGTCCGACGGAAATCCCGCGACGACTCCCCGCACTCCGAGTTCGTCACCGAATTGCGGAGCCACGTAGACCCCGATCACCCACGCGAATGAGAACCCCAGCAGACCGACATTCACCGACGAGACGCAACTGATTATGACCGCGACCAGCAGCGCCAGCAGCGAAATTGTCGCGAGATCCATGTGTGTGGCAACTCACCGTCGAGGCCGGATGATCGTAGATAATTTGGGTTCCACACTAACCCGAATCGCGAGCGGGGGACAGGTTGCCGGTGACCTGCGCCGACAATTCGAGCGAAGGCTTGCATCGAGCAGCCACGATGCGTGGCGACCCAACATTTCAAGTTCTCGGGCGGCCGGTATAATTCACCCAGCAAATTTCTGGAGCCTGTCGATGCCTTCTTCACTGCGTGGTCAATTCTTGGTTGCGACTCGCGACCTGAAAGATCCCAATTTCCACCGTACCGTCGTGCTCATGATCGAGCACAACAAGCAGGGGGCGATGGGAGTCGTGGTCAACCGGCCGTCGGGAGTGACGGTGTCTCAGGCGCTGTCCGAGCACTTTGAGTTGCCGGAAACCGAGGACTTGGTGTTCTGGGGCGGGCCGGTCGAAGAGGAGGCGTACTTCATCCTGCACAATTCGGCCGACCTGGACACTTCGGAATCGCCGGTTGCACCCGGTCTGTTTGCTGGGAGCAGCGCGGAGGTGTTCGAGGAGGTGGTCCGCTCGGCGGCGGAGGGGCTTTCCGATGTGCAGTTTCGCGTGTTCGCCGGCTGTGCGGGTTGGGGGCCGAAGCAATTGGAGGGCGAATTGGCTCGCAACGACTGGTTGGTCTGTCCCGCTCGTCACGAACTCCTCTTTCACGACGATCCGTACGCACTGTGGCAGGCAGTTCTCGAACACGTTCGCGAGACGCACAGTCTTTTGCCGGGCGTTCAAGGGCGTCCGGAACTGAATTGAGCGACCATCGTAGTCATCTCACTCCGAGACCGTCAGTTTTGGGTGAACGAGGGGCTGCCGCCGCACCACTCGCCTGCATTTGAAAACCGACCGCCTTTCCGCAAGTTGAAGTTCGTCTCGCGGAGCGAGACGTCTACGTTCCTTCAATTTCGCGCCACGAGAGAACTTTCCAGCGATAACCGGCATGCTTGCCGTTGTCGGCGGTTCCCTTGTACGGTTCGAACAAAGGTGGAGACCAGCGGTAGGACACCCTACTGATCGGACGCACATGGAGTGTGGGTTCCACCGTCAGGCCGTACCGCAACAGGTGCGAGTACCAGGTGGAGTACGCTGACTGCGAGTACGAGAATGACGATCCCAACACGCCAAAGTTTTGGGGAACGGCGAGGTAGTCGAGGAATCGGATCGGTACGGTGTTCTTCGGAGCCGCGGCCACGGCGGCCTGCCAGTTCGTGTACAACGTGTTCCATTGGGACGAGGTCAGGTTGGCCCAGGCGTCAGGGCACTCGAAATTGAACCACGCACACACGACCGGTCCTCGAATGTCAACGCTGCGTTTACGGATGCTCTTGATCCGGAATGGCGTCGGAGAATCGAAGCGGGCTTCACCGATGACCGTCAATGTTTTTTCCGCTGCATTGACGGCGCTGATCGGATACCACGTGCCGCTGGCACCATCCGCGAGCCAGATTGCGAAGAGTTCGCCGCCCGTGATCGCGTTCAACTCCGAACTTTTGTTCACGCTGACTTTGCTCTGCGGCTGTTGCAATGGTCGGGCAGTGGCCGATCCGGTGATCTCCGCTGACAGAAGTTGACCGAACGTATTGGCTGTCAGTTCGTACTGTCCGCCGGCCCCGGTGACCGACCTGTCGACCACGACCGCACCTTCCACAATCGCGGTGGAGTCACGTCCGAAAACGACGTCTCGAGCGACGATGGCCGGCAATCGCGGCACGAAGTCCACATCCCCCACCTGCCCGGCCCCTTCGCCGTCCCGCCAGTTGTAACTTCCCACACGGACCCGGTTCCCAATGACGTTGACGGTCCCCTCGCTGACGAGTGTTCCTTGAATCGTGACATCGTGGCCCAGCGTGATTGATCCACGGGCGTAAAACACACCCAGGGGATTTGTTTCGCTGGGTCGCAGTGTGATGTTTTGCAGCGTTGATGACAGCGTATCCGCCCGGTACGAAAAGCCCCCTTGATAGAGTTGGTATTGTTGCCACTCCGAGTAGTTGATGGTGGGCCAGTTCCACTTGTTCTCAACTTGTGTCCAGGGGATGCCGAGGGCCGCCAGATCGTTTCGAGAATTGGTATCCGGTTGTCTGCTGAACGTGACCGGGCCGCCGAAAGGGTGCGGATGTTGGACCGTCAGGACGTTCTTGTTCGTGGTGACGTACTTTGCCGCCAGATCTTGCAAAACGACATTGCGGGCCGTCGTGCTCCACTTGGAACCTCGGTAAGCGCTGATCTTCCTTTCGACCCACACTTGGCCGTCAAAGCGATGCTGCGGATCGAAGACCAGCGAATACCCTTCGTCCTTTCGACTGGCGCACAGAGCATGGGTTTGAATCTGATCGAAGTCGCCGGGGTTGGCGGCCACATCCTCGGCTGTGGCGTAATCTGCCGACACGATTCCCCGGCCCGGCAGTCGCGGCTCCAGATTCACCAGCACCTCCACGGTACGAGTCGCCTTTTGTTGGCTGTCGTGTGACGATTGCCAAAGACCTTGCGAACTGACGAGCACCACCAGCGCAGGATCACCCGGAATGGTCTCCGATTCCGCCGCAGTCGCAGTCATTGAAATGGACGACGTGGCGGTTGGCGTTGAACTGGTGGTTGTATTCGACGTGGAAATCGTCACCGAGCTTTCGAAACTGTCCAACATGCCAGTTGTCACCGAGACCGTGTGAGTTGGCTGCGGAGGGTATTTCTGGAATGTCACCGTGTAGGACGCGGTGCCGTCGCCATCGGAGTAAATCGTCTGGTACAGCGGAACGCTGACCCCCTGCCAATCCGGCGACTGCATCCGTGCCAGTGCGCCCGCCGCGCCGGTTTGCGCCGCCTGCGCCGCCAGGTCGGTGCGCAGCGCGTTTTGGCTCACCTGAGATGTGACCGTCTGCGTCTGGAGAATTGCGTAGGTCAACACGAGTGACGTGCTGAGTGAAACCATGACCATCATCATCGACACGCCACGGCGGCCCCGTGGACGATAGGGTGCGACGGTCGAGACGGAAGGACGGTGAAACGACATTGACTCACGGTTGATAGACATAGCGGTTGCTCGCGGAACTGAAAAATGGAATGGCCGAAACCGCGGCGTTGCTGTTCAGCGGGAGCGGGCGAGGTTCGATTTGAAACTCCATGCGGATCGTAGTCTGCCGCATCCCCGTGGAACTCGACACGATCCCCTGCGCCCACACCAAATTGAACCAGGCCGGGGTGCCGGCCACGATGCCGGTCAATTCGGAATCCGTCGGCGAATCGAGCTTCTCGAATCGAATGTTGCCGACGGCGGTCTGTGAAAAACTGAACATCGACAAGTCCGATGTGTGAACCCGATCGCACAGCAGTGTCTTCTGGCAGGCCGGTGACTTGAGGATCGTTTGAATGCTGGTCGAAAAATTTGCGGCGCGGAAATCGAGACTGTTCGTGTTGGCCGGATCGACGACCTCGATCAGATGCGTGGGATCACTCGGGTCCGGCGTGTAGATCACCAGTTCGTTTACGGTCGGCAATCGCGTTTGCACTCCGAGTGCCGACATGCCCCCCATCCGACCACCCCTCCAGATGACGAGGATTTCGGGCGCCCTCACGAACAGATATGTCGATTCAACAACCGCGATCCCCAGTGTCGTTGGTTGTCCGGTGAGCTTGTACTGACCCGCCTGCGATACCATGTACGCGATTCGATCCTGACTGATCCGCGCCTGCTGGCTGGCTTCGGACAGCCCGTTGGAGTGCTCCCAGCCTTCGTGAGCCGCCAGGATGATGCCACCCAGCACAACCGAAAGAATCGACGTGAGCGTGAGCGACATTAGCAACTCGACGAACGTGAATCCGCGACGCTGCGTGGTGGACGGTGGACGGTGGTGTGCCGGAGACACGGAGACGTGGAGACACGTAGACACGGTGAGGCGATGAACTCCCCGCGTCACCGTGTCTTCGCGTCCCCGTGTCTGAAAATCTGTCCACCGTCCACCATCCACCGTCCACCTCCTCGTTTGGTTTCGACTGGATTTCACTTCACGGCACCGCCGGTACATGTGTGAAAATCCTCGTCAGCTCGGCCAGCGTGCTGACCTGCTGGTTGTCGTCCGTCGACTTGATCCGAACCGTCACACGACGGTAATCCGAAAAGGTGGTCACCACAGTCCAATTGGTGGTGCCGACCGGCACGACGCGTTCCACCTGAACCTCCTGCGTCAACGTGTCGAGGAACGATCTGTCGGGACGCATCGTGCTGGGACGCGGCAGATAGAAACCCCACGAACTGGTCCCTTCCGTACCGATCGTGTTTCCGTTGCCATCGACGGGTGGAGTGGACGTGTAATTCGCGAAGTCATCGATGTCGTCGAATGTCCGCCGCGGGCCGGCAACGGGCGGGTTGATCAGATCGGGAAACCGCACGCTGGCCACTTCGTCCATCAGTTGTGCGGCCAGTCCCTGAGTCATACTCGCATCGGTCGCTCGACTCGCAGTGCGAACGGCCGTTCCCAGCGAGGTCAGCATGGCCATGCCCGAAACCGTGGCGATTGTGATCGCAATCAACGTTTCGGCCAGCGTAAAGCCGCCGCGGTCGAGGCCCTTGCGAGTGGGAATCACCACCGCAATGGCGCGGCTGGTCCCCGATGAGACGACAGTCCATCTGCGCGAGATCGAAATCTGATCCTGCCCGCACATGGTGTCCTGCCTCCGGCAGCGACGAAAGTAACGTCCGGCGCGGCAGGGTCCCCTCGAAAGCTCCCAGCTTTTTCCCTGCCGCGCCGAAGACGTATCGTCGCTCGATATCCGCAATTTCGGTGCGAGGTCCGGACGGGAGAGGCACCTGCCGTCCTCGCAGTTCGTGCAAACATAGGTCACGCCCGCATCGAGTCAAACGGCCGCGGCAGTAGAAGCACGGCTTTTGCCGGTTGGTGGACATTTGATGCAGACGACTGCGTTGCGAATTCGCCACGTTGCGGCGGATGTCCGGACTTCGGTGGAGGCCTACTTCGGCAATAGCTCCTGCAACCGGCGAGTTTGGTTGGCGACATCACTGAAGCGAGCAGGCCACTCGGTCCTTTGAAGTTTCTCGATCGACCGGCGGGCGGTGTCCCACTGCTTTTGATGCAATTGGGCCTCCGCCAGCTTGAGCAGGCCGGTCGGTTCGAGGCGTCGCTGCTCCGCGACCTGTTCCCAGTGCGGAATCGCTTCGTCCCAGCGGTTCTGCTTCTGGCGCAGCTCGGCCAGAGCCGCGTGATTCTCCGCTTCGTTGGGTGCGGCTTCGATGATCGACGTCGCGGCCCGTTCGGCTTCCGCTTCGTTGTCCTTCAGTCGCTCGGCCAGTTGTTGATAGAGTGCCAAGTCGTGGCGGTCGAAGTCGATCAGCTTGAGGAGTTGCTTCGTCGCGAGATCGTTGTTTTTCGTGGCGTCGTAACAGGCGATGAGGGCTTGGTGGACCTCCTTGTCATTCGGCTGCAAGGCGACGGCGAGTTGGAATTGAGCAATGGCCTGCGGGAATTCTTTCCGCAACTGATAGACCTGACCCAGCGCCTTGCGGAGGATCGGGCGGTCCTGTCCGGTCTTTGCCGATTCTTGATCGAGGTGCTGGACGTAGGCGGCGAGGTCTTTCGATTCGGTCAGCACCTGATTCAGTTTGGCCAGCGCACCGGCTCGCTGATCGTGCCGCGGTCCCCAGCAAATGATCGCGCCGGACGCTGCCTCAACGGCCTGTCTGGTCTGTCCGAGGTTGGAATGGGCCTGCGCCAGTTCGTGGTACAAACCCGACAACGTAACGTCGCCGGGTCCATGTCCGGGGTTGTTCCGTTGGTGCAATGAAATCGCCTCGTTGAAGTAGCCGACGGAATGTTCGAGCAGGTTGCAACCCAGGCAGCCCTTCGCGAACTCGGCGATATTCCCCTCCATCCAGCGTCCGCCGTCGTGGAAATGAGTGTCCGTTTGTTTGACGAGGTCGAGCAGTTGCTCGGGCCGCTGCGAGTGGAAATAGCCAGCCATCAACCGCGTGCGGTATCGGATCGTGTCGGGATGCGCCGACACCAGCGGTTCGAGAATCGGAATTGATTCGGCAAAGCGCCGCTCATCGTGCAACCAGTTGACCAACAGCTCCTGACTCGATTCTTCCAGCACACCATCTCGATGCGCGAGCAGCATGATCTCAATCGCGCGGGGATGCAGGTCGAGACCATGCCACAGGTATAGAGCGACGTGCAGCACGCGACGTCCGGACGTCCTGCGTTCCAAGTAGACCTCGTTCGCCACGCGAGCAAAATCGGCCGCCTTTTCCGCCCAGAAATAGCTCTGGTCGTTGTGGTAAATGTAACGGTTGCGGTTTTCGCCCGTCCGCAACTCGCGTCGCAGTTCGATGAGGGCCAGCTTGAGGACTCGCGGTGCGAGATCCGCAATATCGAGCTTGGCGTCGGTCGCGTCATGACGTCGACGGGCCAATTCATAACCGAACACATTCCACGAATTGTCCCACTGAATTTCGAGCCGCTTCGGGTACTGCTCGATCCGTTCGACCACGAATTGCAGGGCGAACTTTGGGCCGAGCGTTTCTGCAATGACCGCCATCGGTGTGGTGACCGTGTTGCGATACTGCGACTGTTGGCGCTTGAGGACCACGGGCATCGTCTCGAAGGCGAACTTGCGAACCTGTTCCACGACGCCATCGATCTTGTTCCGGCGTGCAATGTCTAGCGTCGTCGTCAACCGCGAGACAAGGTTGTACCGCACGTTTTCATCCGCCGCCGCGTCGAGTTCCTTCAGGCCGAGAGCGACGAGGTTCTGAAACAGCGTCGTCCCCTTGCCGAGCGAGACCTCGCCCTTGTGTTCCAGCGCGTGGTTGTAGAGCGACATCAGCCGGTCGTGCAGCCACTTGCGTTGCGCGTCATTCTCCGGCTTTGCGAGGTACTTCTGCACGACGGTTTCACCCGCCGCGTGTTGATTGGCTCCCCCCAGCATGGAGACGTAATGGCTGAGCAACTCGTTGTCGAGATGCGGCCACACACCGTTGTTCGCCCGCGTGTAGTTGCCGACCGCGACCTCCATCTCGCGCAGAGCATTGTCCTTCAGCGAGTAATTCCAGAACATCAACTGGCAAAGGTCGGTCGTAATCACCAGGTGATCCCGCGTGTTGACCGGCACGATCTTTTGCAACTGTCGCAGTTCGAGAAGCTGTTCCGTTTTCAGCTTCTCATTCGGCAGCCCGCCGAGTTGATACAGGAAGTTCGCCATCATCCGCGGTTCGCCCTCGCCCCACGTCCGCTCGAACGCCCGTCGCATCGCGGCCAGACAGGCATCGATGTGCGGACCGGGTTGGTTTAACACCTCGGACGATTTCCGTTCGACCAGCGCTTCCAACAGGTCGAGTGCGCGGAGGTCGGTTGGCGTTAGCGCGTTGGCGAGCGGGGCGGCGTCAGCCCCCCGGTCATTCGTGTTCAACGGAGCCAACCGGGGGGCTGACGCCACCCCGTTCGCCCGTAGTTGTTTGATTCGGGCGAGGATTTCGTCCGCCGTGGCTTCGTTTCGCAATTCGTACAGCACCTGGGTCTGGAGACCTTGCAGGAACGAATACGCCTGCTGTGGCGAGCGGCCGAGAATCGCGTCTGGGAGCATTTGCAACAGCCGGAAGTCGCGGCAGGCGGCGTACAAGTCGCGGAGGTATCCAAGGTAGTTTTCTGGGTTGGCCGATTTCTCGAACAGCGCGCGGTAGCCGAGCAGCGTGTTCTCGTCGAGTTCGCTCGGCAGCGGCCGGTCGGTTCGATACCACACGTTGCGGACCTGGTAGAGCGAGTTGGCCAGTTGATGTTCGGGCATTTGCTTGAACGATTCGATTCGCGATCGCTCGTAGGCAGCGCGACGATCGGCGACGAGATACCAGTCGGCCAGCAGGCGATAGTCAGCCGCCGTCAGCAGCTTGTCCTTCTCGCACGCTTCGAACAGTTGGATGGCTTCGTCAATCTTCCCGCGCTCCGCGACCAACCGGGCCAGCATGATCCGCCACGGCGACGTGGACGTGTCGGTCCGAATCCAGACCCGCAATTCGCGATCGAGGTCATCCGCCCGATCCAGAGCGATGAGCAGTTGAAACTTCGCCGTCCGCCACGCGGCGGCCGGATCGTAGCCGTCACGCTCCGCGAGACGAGCCGCCGCGCCCTCCGGCAACTTCTTTCCTTCCGCGTCGTTTCGCAAGTTGTTGCCTTTCTCTTCGCGCGGCTCCTCACGCGGAGCGTGAGGGCTACGTAACGCGATCCCGGCGTCGATGTACTTCACCAGCCGATCAATCGTGGCCGGCGCGGCATTGCGCCGTGCGGCGAGGTTCATCACGGTGACGAAGGCCCGTTCGCGCAGCAGGTCCTCGAAGAACTGTTGTCGGAACTGTGATGCGGTGAGGTCCGGATCATCGTCTTCTTCGGCAACCGGTTTCGTCGGCTCTTTGCCAAGGATTTGCCAGCACTGTTCCGCAACCTGCGGCAGGTTCTGATCGAGTTGGACGTCGAGCCACGCCTGCTCGATCTTCAACCACGCGGCGAGCGGCCCCTGTTCCTTCGCGGCTTCGGCGGCCAATCGAGTGGCCAAGCCCGCGCGAGCGGCCTTGCGCATCTCGGCCCGTTTCTTCGCCAGTTCCGGGCGGGTGAGCTTGTTGACTTCCCCCGCGTCGTGAAGTTCCTTCTCGACCCGTTCCTGACGGCGGGCCAGCATGCTGTCGGTCAGTCGATGCAGCGCGGGCAACTGAGCGGTCAGTCGCTCGTCCGGTTCGCCGGGTGGTGACAGTAGTCGCAGCAATTGGAACGCTTCCTGTTCCAACTCGTCGGTCCACGGACGATTGAGCAGGTTGTTGAACAGCAGGTCGCGGTAGTTCGGTTTCAAATCATCCGGAGCGGCGGCGATGCGTTCGCGCAGGAACGGCAATGACTCTGTCGCATCGAACCAACCGGTGTAAATCGTGGTCAGCGTCGTCCCCAGCAAATGCTTGTCTTCTCGATCCTCGGTCGCCTTCCAGCGGAGACGCAAGCTGTCTGCGATCTTTCGCCAAATATCGAGCGGGACTTCGTCGGCGCGCAGTTGCTTTCGCCCGTTGATCGGTTCGGCGAATTCCATCCGGCCGCCGAGGGTCCAACTGACGAGCGAGTTGATTTGCACCGGATTCAGCTTGGCGAGGTCGGTGCGCAACAAATTCAGGAACTCGCCGCGCAGCCGATCGACTTCCTCGTCGTTCGCGAAGGGATGCACGTTGATGAACCGTTGCGCGATCGTCGCGTCATTTCTGCTTCGTAGGAAGAATCGAGCGGTCTCGACGAGCGGCACGGACCAACGCTCATCGGCTCGCTGGAACGACAGGTGATACGAACTCCCCAGCGCGAAGTTGAGAGCCGTGTCGAACCGGGCTCGAAGGGCGGGCGAGAGCTTGCCTTCGATCCGCGCGTCCTTCAGCCACTGTTCGGCGAGCGCGTTGGCCGCGTCAAGTTGGTCGTTGAATACCAGCGCCGACAGATGCTGATTGTACGCCGATTGATATTCTGGGTTGCGTGCGATCCACTGCGTCGTGAATTTCAGCAGGTCGACCCAGCGCACCTGAGAGCGATACAGGTCTGCGTAGGCGGACCGCAGTGAGTCGTCTTCGTGGCTGAGTCGTTCGATGGGTCGGTCGAATTCCTTTTGCAACCACGCGAACGCCGCGTCATGTTGCCCGGCTCGCAACAAGCGATTCGCGGAGTCGATCTGCCAGTGCAGATGCCACGGGGCTTTCTCGGCCATCGTGCGTCGCAACGCCAGTGCGTCCTCGTGACGACCCAACCCGTCGTGACAACTGAGCAGCCGCTCGTTCCACCGCGACATCGCATCCAATTCGGCGGGTTGTCGTTCGTAGACCGGCTTCAAAATCAGGACGAGTTCCTGATACTCGGGCCAGCCCGAGATGCCATACGCCTGGCCGAGAACGAACTCGGCGAGATGAAGTTCGTCCTGCTGTTTGTTCGCCGCGAGTTGTTTAGCTTCGACCAGCAGCCGTTGCCGCGCCTCTTCGTTGCGGCGGATCGTGGCAAGGGCGACGGTGCGAATCCAGCGCACGCCCGGCTTGTCGGCGGCCAACTTCTCGGCCGCGTCGAGATGTTTCAGCAGGTCGTCCCATTGTTGCAGCATGGCATTGTGGACGATCATCGTGATCCGGTCGTCGAAACCGGCCGAACCATCCGCCACGTTCTGGCGGGCCACCTTGAGCGACACGAACGGGAGACGCAGGAACTGCACGTTCGGTTTGGCGGCCAGTTCGGCGGTCATTCGCTGGGCGTATTGATCCGGTGTCAGCCGTTTCACATCGAACGTGATCTCGCCGATCTTCCGGCCCCGGCCATCGGTCGTGACGGATTTGCGCGGCCACCAGGAACCGGCCATTTCGACAAAATCCTCGAACGTCGTCGATCCGGTCAGCTTGCCGGCGTCGAACGATTCGTACTTGAGTTGCACATGCCGGACCGTGTCGATCAGGAAGTGCTGCTCGAACGTGGAGTCCTTCATGCTGAGGATCAGCTTGGCCCGATTTTCCCCCGCCGGTTCGACGCGCGCCCGATGCGTCCGATGCGATTCGTGCAACGGCGACAGCGACGAGTCTTGGAGCGACAGCGGCGGCGTCTTCAATTCCTGTGCGACCGACGCCCGCGTCCGACCCAGCAACATCGAGAGCGAAAACACGCCGCGATCCTGAGCGTTGCAGTAGCTGACCACCGTGTGATCGTCCGCATCGAGCGTGCGTGTGAGCCAAGCCGTGGGCGAATACAGAGCCAGGTCGCTGTTGTGAGACGACCGGCGGTTCCAAGTCGTGTCAAACGTTTCGGACACGCGACGAAGTTCGATCCCACCCTCCAGCTTGAGCAACGCGTCCATCCGCAGCAGACTCCGCGACAGCGCCAATGCTTCGGGTGACCAGCCTTCGGGATCTTTCAGCGCCGGCGCGGGCTTGCCCGGTGGGCCGTCGAGCGTGGGGAACACAACGTTCAGCCAACTCGTGTAGTTGGGCTGTTGGCTTCGGGACAAGTACCCAAGCTGCCGCTGATTGGCGAAGCCGTAATAGGGCGTCGTTCCAGCGGCAGTAAGCCCTGGGCCGCCCGATCGTGAACGCCCGAAAGTCTCGGCAGTGCCGCGGCTCCACAATCCGCCAAAATCCATTTTTTGAGCCTTCGACTTCCTGTCCAAGACGTCGCCGCCGCGGAACTTCGCCCGCTTGTCCAGCAAACCTCTTTGCTCGGCGTCCTCAGACAACAATTCGAAATCGCTGTCGAAGGCGACGCTCAACGATTCTCCGAGCTGTTGCTCGACCGCATCGGGATGTGCCGACTCCGCTCGGATGCCCAGTTTCAAATCGTCATCGGAATCGGAGAGCGGTTCAATCCTTGCGGCGACTTCACTGAGTCCGCGGTGGAGCCGACCGTCCATTTCCCACTCTTCGCCGGTCTCGACATCGAATCTGTCAACGTCACCACCAAAGCCAGCACCACCAACGCCGCCGAAGGAAAGACCTCGACCCGCGAATCCCATTTCGCCCCGCGGCCCTCCCATCGGAGCCGCTACGCCGGACATCGGCAGGTTGTAGTCGCCGGACCGTTTCATGTACCAATACGTCGATTGGTCCCATTGCTGGACCTGCTGTTGGAACATCTGCGGATTCCGCCCGAGTCCCGACAGGCTTTGCAACACCTGCCGTCGCAGACCCACCCGCCAGTCGCCGGCGCGTTTCATCTGTTGTTGAAGCAATTCGAAACTGGCGTTGCTTCGCCCCTCGGCGAAAAACTTCTCGCCGTCCCGCATTTCGTAGCGACGCTTCACGCCAAACCGTTCGCGGTCCGCATCGGTCTCCAGCACAAGCAGCGATGTGTACGGCGTGATGATGTGGAACTCTTCGGACATCCCGATGATCTGGTCCCGGATACTCGTGCTCTGTCCCTGCGCGAGCAACTGATCGAGATGCGCCCGCGCCCACAGTCGCGGGATGAACGAGTTCCCCGCCTCGGCGTCCTTGACGCTGACCCTGGCCGCGTACCGAACCTGCTCGGTCACGCGCCGGCCGGTGACGATGATTTCGCCCTGCTGGTCTGTTCCCTCGGGGAGATACCGCCCGACCAGAATCTGCTGCGTCCCGGCGGGCACATTCGGCAACCGACCGGGATACACGGCCGCGACCTTCAGCCCGCGGAACTCGACGTTCAAATCGCGCAGCCCCGGTTGAGCGATCTCGTTCAGCAATTCCCGCGCGATGGTGGACGGCGTCTGCTCGCCACTGATCGTGCGCACCGATCCTCCGCCGACGGACGCGATTCCCTTGAGCACGACCGCCTCAGTCGTGTTGCCAACGGTGACGGCATGGAACGTAACGTAGCCCTGTCGCTCCGCGACAGGAATGCCGTTCTCGGGAACCGCATTCGGTTTCGACGAAGCGTCATTTCGGATTTGGGCGTCACCCTTCGTTCGGCTTTCGTCTCGCGGAGCGAGACGGCTACGTAACCCCAACCGCTTCACGAACGCGGCGGGATCGGTGTCGCCCGACGAGACGATTCCGTCACCGATGTAGATCACGTGGGCATCGGCCGGAGTCTTCTTCATCACGTCGTCGAATGCCCGGTCGAGATTTGTCCAGCCGAGAGACAGTCTGTCGTCGAGAAACTTTTGTGCGGTGGCGATGTTCTCCGCGTTCGCAACGACCGGTTCGGCAAACGGCCACGCGGTGCCGACGTCGGTGGCGGCGATCAGAAAGCGATCGTCCGCACCCAGCGATGACAGCACGCTCGCTACGAATTCCGCCTGCTGCTTCCGCTTCTCGGAATCCATCGAAGCCGACGTGTCGCAGAGCAACACGAGGCTGAGCGGTTTCCCGTCCGGGAGTACGTCGCGCTGCCAGTTCCCATCGGCGGCGGGAGGCGTCAGTTGGACGATGAAATATCCGTCGTCGCCTCGGCGATGCGGCACGACAACCACGTCGGACTGCCGGCCGTCAATTTCGCACACGACTTCGAAGTCGCGGTTGGGGGTGTACTCCTGAGCCGTGAATTCGACCTGTGCCGAATTGTAGGACGGCCCTTCCGGGCCGTCGTCTCGGCCGACGACGGCCCGGAAGGGCCGTCCTACTGTCGTGCGAACCGTGTGCGTCGGGCACGTGATGCTCTTGAGCGGCAGCGCCGAATTCACCGTCACAGTGAGTGACAGTTCCCGCAGCGGCTTCGTGCGCAGCAGGTCGCTCCGCAAACCGTAGGAGTAGCGGTAGCGGTTGGCTCGCAGCGGCAGCACTTGCGTGTAGACGATTTTCACCCGCTTCTCCGATTGCGCTTCGATCGGAAACACGCGGGCTTTGAACAGGTTGCCGCTCGTCCATTCAAGCAGGCCAGGGTCACGCCGCTCGCGCAGGATCGTTTCGTAGATTTCGCGGGCACGCTGCTTTTCGACGACGTCCGCTTCGACGAGATCGTTGCCGATCCACATCCCGAACCCGCTGATCGACGCATCCTGCGGTAGCGGGAAATGGAACACTCCTTCCAATCGCGAGAGGGTGTGGTTGACGAACGATTCTTCAATCGTCGTCCGGGCGATCTGATCTCGGATTTCCACGCTGACTTTGTGATAGCCGACGGTCAGCGGTTCGTTGCGGCCATCGGGCAGATTCACAATCAGCGAGCCGAGCGATTCGTTGTTGGTCGTCCCTTCGAACCCGGTCAGCCAGATCGGCGTTTGCGGCACGTCGACGAGTTGTTCGTTGCGATCGACTCGCAGCAAAGTCTTGCTGGCGGCTGCGAACTTGCGGCTGCCGTCGCGCGGGGCGAGCAACTCGAACTCGACACCGTCCTTCTTTGGCAGCGTCACCTGCGCTTCGCCGCTGTGCAGGCGTGCTTTCGTTGGCGAAATGCACTCGACGAGCGATCCCGGTCCCAGCGTGATCGTGACTTCGGACGACAGGGTCACCTTCACGGCGTTGGCACCGCGCAGTTCCGTGCGCAGCCAGTCGCCCGGCTTGAGCAGCAGGTCACGACAGAGCGGCGTCCAGCGCTTGGCGAGCATCGGCCGCAGGACGGCGATCCCCTGCGAGTCGGTCACTTTGCCAATGCGTCCGTCTTCGGTCAGAGATTTCGCGACGACGAACTTGTCGTCGTCCACGGCTACGTTCATCGCGATCAGAACCAGTTCGGCCAGCGGCGGGTTGACGGTGTTTCGTGCTCCCGCCGGACGTGCAGTGATTCCGACCAACTGGTGGCTGCGGACCTCCGCGAACGCTTCGATCTGCAACCGGCCGGTTTCCGCAGGCACATTGACCCGGTAGACAAAGCAGTCGCGGCCATCGTGCAGAGCACGCTCAACCGGCCGAGCCGTGAGCAACGCGGACGCATCTTTCACACCGACATCCAGCAGCCCCAGCAGATCGACCTGCTGCTGCGGATTGAGGAACCACGGCGAATCGGATTCGGTGACGGTGTTGGTCGCTTCGTCCACGCGCCACAACCGCGATCCCGCCGCGATCTCGTACCGCAGCGGCGATTCTTCGCGCCGCACCAATCCCGGCGCACGCACCCACACCTCGGCCGAGTGGCCGTCTTTGACGACTCGCAACTGCAACGTCAGCGCGCCGCGCAGTTCGGCCAGCACTGTTTCGAACGGCATGGCGCCGCTGACCGACTGCGGATTCCACGGACTCAGCCAGGCCACGAGCAAGGCGACGACCGTCGACAGGGCCAGCGTTCCGCGAAGGGCGAGCGTGAGCATGCGAGTTCTCCGAATGGGTTGCGACAGTGTGACGTTTGGTTCCGAATGGCCGGTCGTGACCTGAGAGTCCGCAGGAATGTCTCCGACAGATTCCGCGAACAATTCGATCGAGTGTTGCCGCAGCGACGCCAGCAGCGCAGCGTCGGGAGGCGGAACGTCGGTATCAACGGCGCGAAGCAGCGCTGCCAATCGCGTTTCATCCGGGTCCGGGATCGTGTGGTTGTCTTGCATCAGAATCTCGCCCCGTTGGGGCTGGCCGCATAGTGATGACTTCCACCCAGGGCTGCGCCCTGGGCTATCGAATTCAGCCCCGTTGGGGCAAAGACCGCTTCATCTGCAAATCGGAAGGTTCGGCAAACTTCAACCGGAACTCCCGCCTAGCTCGCGCCAGCTTGGACTTGATGGCGTCCACCGAACCGCCGAATTGTTGCGCCATTTCTTCGAGGCTCCGGTCGTCGAGGTATTTCGCGGTCAACAGCGCCGCGTATTCCCCCGACAGCTCCGACAGGACGCCGCGAACCAAGTCAGCGAGTTCGAGTTGCTCGCACGATTTGTCCGACAGTTCGCTGTCATCCAGCCAGCGACGCAATTCACCGGCTCCGGTTTCCGCCAGTTGCTTGAGTCGTGCCGACCTGCCAGCCTGACGCCAGGACAACGCCGCCTGATGGTGAGCTATCCCCGCCAGCCAACTCCACAGCGTGCCACGTTCGGCGTCGAATTGTCTCGCCGACCGAGCCGCCTCGATCATCGTCGTTTGCACCACGTCCGCCACATCCGCAGCTTGAGGCCCCATCAAACGAGCGACGTACCGCCAGATGTCCACGCTGTATCCGTCGTACAGCCTGGCCCAGGCATCTCGATGGCCATCCCGCAAACCGCGGACGACGGCCAGTTGGTCCTGCTCGCTCAGCAAAGGGGTGTCTCGCTGTGGAAAGAAGCGGACATTCTAGGAATGAATTGGCAGTCAGACGCTGCGACGTGTCGCGGAAATCCTGAAAAATCTCATTTCAATGGGGCTTGGCAGAATGATGGGGGCAGAATGAATTCAGTATCGGGGCGTTTTCGATCCTGCTTGTTGTTCATCCATCTGCAAACGCTGCCACGTTGGAACGAGTTCGTGGACGTCGATTAGAATTCCCGCGAATGCTTTCCACGGTTCCGAAACACTTTTGAGCGAGCCATCTCATGTCCGACCAACATTCGTCTGTGGATCTGTCGCGCCGGAACATGCTCGGCACTCTGGGGGCAGTTGCCGGCGGAGTCGCACTGCTCAATGAGGCGGTCTCGGCCGACAACAATCCTGCCGCTCAGGTTGTTGACCGTGCGTCGAGCATTCGCATCACCGCGTTGCGGGCACGTTGGGTTGGTCCTGTCGTCTACGTCAAAATCGAAACCAACCACGGCATCAGCGGCTGGGGCGATCTCAAGGGAGTTGACCCGCGGATTTCCAAACCGCTCGTCGAAGCGCTGTTCGAATTGCTCGACGGTGAAAATCCAACCCGGATCGAGCATCTCTGGCAGAAGCTGTTTCGAGCACACCGAAACATGCGCGGTGGAGCGCTGATGGTTCACACGCTCGCCGCCATCGACATGGCTTTGTGGGACATCGTCGGCAAGCTGTGGGGAGTACCCGTGTACCGGTTGCTCGGCGGTCCGACTCGCGACCGCATTCGTGTGTACCACACGCCGAAAGCGCAGAAGGTTCCGCCGCATGGAATCTACGAACACTCCGGCACTCCCGCCGACATCGACCGCATGGTGCAGGCAATCAAGGCGGCTCGCGACCGCGTGGGACCGGATGGAGTCGTGATGTTTGACGCCCATTCCGCCGTGCCGCCGGCGACGCTGATCCAACTGGCGAGCCGGCTTCAGCCGTATGACGTGTTGTTCATTGAAGAGCCAGCCGTGCCGGGCAACATCGAGGTCTTCAAGCGCCTCAAGGAACAGATCCGCATCCCCCTGGCCACCGGCGAGCGGGACCGGACGATTTGGGGCGTGCTGCCGTATTTGCAAGAGCGATGCATCGACATCCTGCAACCCGATTGCTGTCACACGGGAGGCATCAGCCAGATGAAAAAAATCGCCACGCTGGCCGAGGCGTGGTTCGTGCCGATCGCGCCGCACTGCACGGCGACGTTTCTGGGGATCGCCGCGAGTCTGCATGTCGTGTCGTCAATTCCCCTGTTTCTGATCCACGAGTTCTACCCGCAGAACGCCGGCTTCAACACGCCGGGCATCACGCGAATGGCGTTTGAACTCGACAAGGACGGATACATCGGCCTGCCGCCCGGTCCGGGGTTGGGTGTCGAGGTCGATGAGAAGTTGCTGGATGAGGAAGCAGCCAAGCCGCAGACATATCGCTGGCCCGGCGCGAAGCTCAAGGACGGCTCGATCGCAGATTACTGAATTCACTTCCGGACACGGCCAGACTGGAAACCGCCGTCAAGGAAGCAGACCCACCAAGTCATCCCAGCGGCTGAAGAGCGTGTCGATGGAAACGGTGCGGTCATTGTCGAACGGAGTCTGGCGAGTGCTCGAATCACCTCGCAGAATTTCCCCGTTCAAATTGCTTGGGACCGACTGTTTGGGTCGAGTCCGGAATCCCGCACCCGGCCTCATCAGCGACAGGGAACGGAGCACGTGGTCACCGTGGTCGACCAATTCATCACCTTGGGAATGGGTCTCGTCGGTAGAAGCCATCAACCCCGTCAACACCGAGAACGATCCTGCTTCGTTCGTGACCGGTGACGGGAAAGTCGCGGAGACTGCCACGAGGGATGCGTCCGGTGGCGAATCCGGGCCATGCACGGAGGCCCGCCGTGCTTGGGCTGTCGAACCGCCGCCGAACGATTCGGGGTCCACGATCTGCTCCGACGCCGACAGGGCGATCGCATAACCCACGTCACTATGCCGCTGCCACGGATGGCGACCGGTCGCCGGATCGGCGATGGCCAGCACGGCGTCGCGCTGAGCCGGATCGTTTGTGAACAGGTGGACTCCCGAATCGGTGTTGTACAGCCGGAAGAGCAGGATCGCTCCGGGTTGCGGTGCGGAGTACATGTACCCTTCAATCCCCTCGTCGCGCCAGCCGATCTGTCCGAACAACGGGTGAGTCGGCGGGACAGTCGCCACCAGCGAATCTCGTTCCGCCGCGTTCGTCGTGTAGTAATGAAAACCGCCACCGTTTTGGGGTGTCGCCAGGTTGTACAGGCGGAAGAGGGGCGTCGTGCTGGCTTCCTGGGTGGGGAACACGCCGAATCCCGCGTTGCCGGCCGCCTCGTTGTTGTAGCCGTTGTTCACCGCGTTGGTGAATTGTGCGAGCGACGTCGTGAAGAAGTGGAAATTCGCAATGGGGTTGTAGGTCCGATACATCCGCGTGAGTGCTGGCAGCGAGTTGATCGTCAACCGATAGTCTTCCACTTCGCCATTCGCCACCGCACCGATGGGAGCCAATCCACCCGCTGTACTCAACCGGAGGCGGGCATACGTGTTGCCTGCCGATGCTCCCGCTGGAATGGGGAACGACAACGTCTGCGAACCGGCGGTCGTTCCCAGATTGACGCTGATGGCAACCTGTTCGCCCGCGTCGCTCCAATCGCCGTCGCGGTTGAAGTCGATCCAGGCGTCGAGCTTGTTCGACACGGGATTGGGATTCTGCAGATTGATTGTCACACGGCCGATGCCACCGACGCCCGGCGAGGTCAACAGCGTGCTGACGAATGTGACACCGTCCTCGTCGTCAGGAGAACCGGTTGTGTCGTCGCCATCGGCATTGACGGTGGGTTGGCCGTCAATTTCGATGTTACGATTGCTCCCCAATGTGGGGCCAATAGCAGTGTGTCTGGCTCCGTTGGCTGCCAATGTTGTCGGATAGCTGGCCGTGAAACCGGACTGCGCCGCAGAGGGCGCATCACCGAAGTCCGGTGAGACTTCAACGCTGCGCGTTTCGCCGAGGGCCAGGAACCCGCTGGACTCAATGCCAAAGCCGCCGCCCGGCCCGACGCTGCTGACCTGCACAAAGTGATTCTCGCCGTTGCCGGCGAGTTCGAGTCGGACCGGCCCGCCCGCGTCGCCAAACACCCAGCCGATGCCGTCCTGATTGCCGAAGTAGACGCTGCCGGGAATCTCCGTGACCGCCCCGGTTATTTGGCTGTAGCCCAACTGCCGACCACTGGAGTCCACCAGAAACGCCCCCTGGACCGGATCCACGACGATGTTGTAGGTGTAAAACGGCAACACCAATTCTCCACCCTCCGTTAAATGGCCCGTGGAGACGGTACTCGGCGACAACGGGTGGTTCAGGGCCTTGAGAATCTCCATCTGAGCATCCACGTTGGAAACAATGCCCAAATGAGTCACCGAACCAGTCGATGCACGATCACCGGGGCGGCAAGTGCCACTGCAAAACGGGATCAGTTCAAACCGGGCGTCATTCAAGAATAGGTTTTCCAGCGACTCGATCGCCACAGTCCCATCGCCGTGGGCGTCGATCAGAATGTCTTCGTAATAGACCACACCATTTGTCGAATCATCCGCTTCGTAGTCCGTGAACGAGAGAACCACGTCATCGTCGTCGAAGAAACCGCCGACATGATGCTTGACTTGAGCGGGCGTGCTCGCACTTGTCCCGTAGATTCCCATTGTTCGGGCTACGCGATCTCCGGAAAGAACCTGTTGATTCAGGTCACGCAAGAGCAGGTTCTTCGAGGCGGGAAACTGTACGGGGTCGAAGTCGATTGCGAAACCGTTGAAATTGGGCAGCAGGTTTCCCAGTCCCTGCGTGTAGCGGCGCACGAATTGGACTTTTGCCTCAGCCTCGTCGAAATTCTCGAAGGTGGCCGCCGTCAGACGCTCGCTGCTGCCGATGAAAATCACCTCGCCCGCTTGCAGCTTGTGCCAGGCGTGATTGATCATCTTGGAGAGAACCAATCGGTTCCCCAAGTTCGCGACGAAGTTGTCGTACCAGCCGTTCCAGGTGCCGACTCCCCCCTGGTTCGGCACACCGAGCATGGTGAAGTTGCTCACGACCGGCAGCGGTAACTCGCGACCCGCCGCTGCCGACTGAAACTTGTCGCCGTACGCAGTGCTTTGAATGTACGACCGTGTCAGGAGGCCACCCATGCTGTGCGCGATGACCTGAACGTTCGCCAGCGGCTGACCATAGGTCGCGAACCAAGTCTCAGCCGCCTTCCGCAGCCAGTATCCCAAATAGTCGAGGCCGTAGTCGATCGCGGCATCGGTGAGTGAGGCAGCGCTGACGCCCGCGATTGTTCCGTCATGTTGGTCCTGGTCTGGTGTGATGGGTGCGACGTTCAGTCGCCAATCGTAGGGTGCCAGAAAGAGATCTTTACCCTGAACGTATCCAGCCCGTTCCAGAGTGATCACAATGTCTTCATACGCATGGATGAGCGGGTCCAGTTGAAGCTGAGTCGGGGGGAGGCCCTGCGTGATCAGGAACTGTCGATAATTGCCGTCATCGCCGGTCACACCGGGGACATCGAGCGCGAAAGAGCCGAAGAATCCAGGGACGACGAGCACGGGAGTTCGCACCTCGAACGATCCCTGGCCTTTCATGTCCGGCGCAAACGGACTGAATTCCGACGTGTTGCCGAGCGGATCAGTCGCCGTCGCCGTGATCACTTCGTTGCCGATCAACACCGGCAGTTCGGCTTCGAAGCGGACGTAACCTGTCGAGTTGGTGGTCACGACTTTGGTCCCGAGATAGCGCTTTCCTTGCAGACCGTGTTCCAGCGACGTCGCCTCGCTGACGTCGGTTGCGTAAAAGTCGAGTCGAAAGGAGGTCGTCGCCGTGCTTCCCAGCGATCCACCGATGCGTGTGATGCCTTCGATTTGTTCGATCAAA
>JACRIH010000038.1 GCA_016235885.1 Planctomycetales bacterium
GGGCACCGCCAATCGAAACGGTGGGTCAAGAATGCCCCGTCCCAGATTGGCGTCCAACCTTACCCGGTTCCCATGCCGCGGTCGAAGGCTTCCAAGTCGCGCTGGTAGAGCACGAAGACGGACTGGAGTGTTTCGCGGCTGATCTTCCAGCTTGGCTGGTCTTCGGTGAACCGGTTGCAGTGTTCGACCAGCAAACGATGTGTGAACTTGAACAGGTGCCGGGGGACACGCAGGCGGTCGAGCGTGGCGATCAGTTCGGCGTCGGTGATCGAATCGTCGAACAGGTCGCGGAATTTTGGCTGGGCGGTTTCCGACGCGGCGCAGGCTCGGATGCGGTCGTTGGCCACGTCGTACAGCGACTGCCCGGTCCATTCGAGCGAGCGGATCAGGTTCTGTTTGTCGAACCGGGACCGCTCGTAGAATTCCTTGTCTTCGCGGGCGAGATGGAAGCTGACTTCGATTGGGAGCAGCAGTTTGAAACCGATGCCCGGATGCTTGAGGAACTTGTTGTCGAACATCGGCCACAGAAAATCGCGCATGCGGTCGGCCGAACCGTTGATGAGATGCGGTTCGTCCACGCGATCGACCAGCACCATGATGCCGGGGAAGCCGAGCGTTCGCAGGATCGCTTGCAGCTTGGTCAGCAATTCGTAGCGATCGTCACTGCGGTCACGGCTGGGCATCGGCTGCCCGGCCAGTTCGCCCGCAGGGATCGCCGCGAGAATCCGCCGGAGCGTGTTCCGCAGGTATTCGATCACGCGCACCTGACGCGAGACCTGCCATGCGCGCCACAGCAGTCGAGCGTTTCGCCACAGCCACGGACCCCAGCCGGTCAGCAGTCCCAGCAGGCAGATGACCCACGGCGTCCAGGTGGACATCGTTTCCCGCTTCCAAAAGTAAGCCAACCCCGCGAACGCGACCAGCGTCACCAGCACACCGAGTCCGCGATCCCACTGAGCCAGCAGCGCGGAGTAGCGCAGCTTGCGGCGCAGCAAATGCCAGCGCTGCATCTTCGGCATCGCATGCGTGTGATCATAGAACGCGGCGAGCAACAGCAGGTCGCGCTTCTGCAAGCGCGACAGTCGCCCGATGTCGTCCGGTTTGAGCGGCACGGCGGGATCGGTCGGTTCACCCGAGGACTTGGCATTGACGATCGCTTCCACTAGCCGCGTCGTCCCCAGCGACAGGATGGCGTCGATATGGTCCCACAACCGCCACTGTTCCAACGCCCGCTCCGGTCGCCAATTCGCGAACCGCAAGCGCTCGCGGAAACAGTCGAGGAACGGCGTGAAGTCATCGTATTCGATGATGAACACGCGGCGATCGGCATTGGCGCGGTTGTGACGTTCGAGATGGTCGACGATCTGCAACCGCAGGGCCGTCTTGCCGCTTCCCTTTTCGCCGAACACCACGGACGTCGCCGGTTCGAGCGGGCTGCCGTAGATTTTGTCCCACGCGGGATGGTACGTCCCAGCGAGGCAGCGTTGCTTGAAGACAGGGTCCGTCTGGGCATCTTCCTGCCCGAACGGATTTTCCTTGATGCTGTGATGCGAAAGGAGTTGCTGGACCTTCAGGGCTCATCCGTGGGCGCGGTCACGTGAGGTGTGCAGCACTCGCGGCGGTCTGACCGTCCGTTCACCGGCCACCGAGTCAGCACAAATGTATGCAACGTGATTGCGGGCGTCCACAGTCGGCAGACCGGCATGCAGAACAAAAACGACGGCACGCACTGTGTGCTGTCAGTTTTTCAAACGCAGGCGAGGGACATTACCGGGGGGCTGATGCCGCCCCGATCGCCAAAGACACACACGGTCGGAGTGCGCCGACTACATTACGCACTGGGACGCATGCGCCAGTAAGCCGACAGCACTTCGTAGAGGTCGGGAGAGATTTGAATCTCTTCGTCGGCGAAGTCCGATACCCAAGCGCGCTTGGTCCGCACGGCATCGGCGAGGATCTGGCAGATGTCACCGAGCTTGACCGTCATTTCCTCGGCGGGCAGCGTGGCGACGTTTTGCACTTCACCGGTGTACAGACGCAGGCGATTTCGCATGACTCTCTCCGTGAGGGGCGAATTTGTATTGCGCGTCGAGTCACCAATTGGTTTGTGTTCGGTCGGCCTGATCCTTCGGCATCGCGAACGACTCGACAGCGTGTGCCGTTCTTTGTTCAAAGAGATCGGCGACTGATGGCGCGGTCTTGATAGGATTTTCCGACTTTGCCGACGGGAGTATTTCCCGAGTGGCAGACACCGCCGACGGCGATGTCGCAGCGGCGGATCGTGCCGATTCCGTCCGTGTCGTTGGCTGGCACAGGGGATTTCGATACCATGCCGCCCAGTTGTGCTGTTCACCGAACCGGTTGCAATGGACGAAACGTCCGCATGGATTCATCTCCCGTCGTTGACCTGAGCCGAGTCGCTCACGATCTCCACCTTCAGCCTTCGCAGGTGGAAAATGTTGTCGCCCTCGCGGACGAAGGGAACACGGTGCCGTTCATCACGCGGTATCGCAAGGAGCGAACGGGCAATCTCGACGAAGAACTGATTCGCAAAGTTCTGCTCCGCGTGACGGCGCTGCGGCAGTTGTCCGAGCGAGCGACGACGATCCTGCGGCTGATCGAAGCGCAGGGCAAGCTCACTCCCGAACTGCGGACGGCCATTCAGCGGGCCGACTCGCTCAAGCGACTGGAAGATTTCTACCTGCCGTTCAAGCCCAAGAAACGATCGCGAGCATCGCTGGCTCGGGAACGCGGGTTGGAGCCACTGGCCGATCAGATTTGGAACCAGGATGCTGCGGTTGTCAGTTTGGAAGTTGCTGCTGATGCGTTGGTAAACGCCGAAAAAGGACTCGCGACTCGCGACGACGTGATGCAGGGGGCCGGCGATATTCTCGCAGAGCGCATCAGCGAGAATGCCGATCTGCGTGCAGTCGCCCGAAAGATCGCGTGGAAGTCCGGCACACTAACGAGCATCGCGACCGAAAAGGGAATGCAGCAGGGGCAGTCATTTCGCGATTACTTCAATCACACCGAACCGATTTCAAAAATCCCGCACCATCGCGTGCTGGCCCTGAACCGCGGCGAACATTCGGGGTTGCTGAAGGTGAAGTTCGACTGGGACAGCCCGCAGGTTGCGGCCGAAATGGCCCGGTTGCTGATGCTTTCCGATCACCGCTTCGGAGAATACCTGTTCCGCTGTGTGAACGACGCGCTCGATCGGATGATTCAACCCAGCCTCGAGCGCGAACTGCGTCGCGAAATCACCGAGCGAGCAGAATCGCATGCCGTGGCAGTGTTCGCGAAGAATTTGCGGAATCTGTTGCTGCAACCTCCGCTGCCCGGACGACGAGTGTTGGCCATCGACCCTGGCTTTCGCACGGGTTGTAAAATCATCGTCCTCGATGAAACCGGAGTGCCGCTGGCAAGGGAAGTCATTTACGTGACCGGTTCGGATGAAAAGCGAGTCGCCTCCAAGGCGCGACTGGCCGCGTTGCTGAACGAGCACAACTCGCGATTGATCGCGATTGGCAACGGGACCGCCTGCCGCGAGTCCGAAGAATTGGTCGCCGAAACAATCGCCGAACTCATGCCGGACGCCCAGTACGTCATCGTGAACGAAGCCGGCGCGAGCATCTATTCGACGAGCACCATCGCCCGCGAGGAATTTCCGAACGACGACGCGACGGTGCGGGGCACGATTTCGATTGGCCGACGGTTGCAAGATCCGCTCAGCGAATTAGTCAAAATCGAACCGCAACACCTCGGCGTGGGGATGTACCAGCACGACGTCAGTTCCAAAACGTTGCAGGAGACACTCGACCAAGTCATCGAATCGTGCGTGAACTTCGTCGGCGTGGACTTGAACACGTCGAGTGCGTCGCTGTTGCGTTATGTCTCGGGGTTGAATCAATTGACCGCCCGCCGGGTGGTTGAATGGCGCACCGAGCACGGCCGGTTCCTGCGTCGCGAACAACTGCTGGAAGTTCCCGGTGTCGGGCAGGCGAGCTACACCCAGGCGGCGGGATTTCTCAAGATCAACGGAGGTGAGGAACCGCTCGACGCGACATGGATTCACCCGGAAAGCTATCCCGCCGCGCGGCAATTGTTGGATCGACTCAATGCAGAAGCACCTGAATCTGTTGTTGATCCAGCCGCATCGACCGAGTGTTCACCGGAGCAGAGTGCGGCCGATGCGCCTGCCGTCGCCGCATCGGTTCGTGTCTCGCCAGAGCAGGCTGCGAAGGTCGATGCCGATTTGCTGGCGAGCGAATTCGGCGTTGGTGCTCACACGTTGCGCGACATCATGGATGCGCTGGCCCGGCCCGGCCGCGATCCGCGAGCGGGTCTTGCCGGTCCGATCTTCAAGAAGGGGATCCTCAAGCTCGACGACTTGCAACCCGGCATGGAACTGCAGGGGACTATTCTCAACGTCGTCGATTTTGGTGCGTTCGTCGATGTGGGATTGAAGGACAGCGGACTGGTTCACATCAGCCAACTCTCGGCAACTTACGTTCGGTCTCCACATGAATTCGTCAGCGTCGGTGATGTGGTGACGATCTGGGTGATGGGCGTTGATCAGGCCCGCAAGCGAGTGTCGCTGACAATGATTCGTCCGGGGACGCCGATTCCACCGCGAACCGCACGGACCACTCCGTGGTCGGCTTCGGAGAAGCGCCGCTCGCCGGCGATGTCCTCGCGAGTGGATCCTGCTCCGGCCGTGAGCGAACAGCCGACCGAAGCCACGACCGGCGACAGTGCCACATCTCCACCACAGCCGGATCGTCAGCGCCGGATGAAACACAAAAGGCACAAATCCAGCCACGTTCCGGAATCAAACCTTCCGCCGCTGAGCACGGGCGAGACCGAGGGGAGCGAGCCGCTGACTTCGTTCGGCCAACTCAAGCAGTTGTGGAACGAGCGCAGCCGCGAATCTTGACGGGCTACTTACTCGCTACGAGTCGCGGCCAATGCATCGGAAAGTCGGATACGCCCTTCATACAGCGCCCGGCCGACGATGGCTCCGACGAGGTTCGGTTGCTCCCGCGAAATGGCCGCCAGCTTGCGGACGTCGTCAATGGTCGTGACGCCTCCCGATGCGATCACGCGCAGGCCGAGTTCACTCAGTCGGACTAGGTCGTCGAAAGTTCCGTCGTCGATCCCCGCCATCATCCCGTCGTTGGCGATGTTTGTGAAAACCACGGCAGCCAGATCGAGCCCGACATATCGCCGGGCGAGTTCGATCGCCGACGTGTGTGACACTTCGAGCCACCCCTCGGTCGCGACCATCCCGTTGCGGGCGTCGATGCCGAGCACCAATCGGCCGGGAAACTTGGCCGCCATCTGCTCGAACCATTCCGGCTGCTTGAGCGCCTGAGTGCCGACGATCACTCGCTCGATTCCCACGTCTTCCAGCATCAGCCGAATGCCCGCTTCGTCGCGGATGCCGCCTCCGAGCTGACACGGAGCGCCCAGTGTGTTCACAATCTGACGGATGCAATCCACGTTGACCGGCCGACCCGCCTTGGCGCCGTCGAGATCCACAAGGTGCAACCGCTCGGCCCCCTGATTCACCCATCGCTGAGCCATCGCCGCCGGGTCGTCTCCGAACACGGTTTCTTGAGCGTAATCTCCCTGTCGCAAGCGAACACATTTCCCGTCGCGCAGGTCAATTGCCGGAAGAATCTGCATGGATCGTTGGTCTTTCGTGGACGTGCTACAGAGTCGCGAAATTCTTCAGCAGTTGCAGCCCGTGCCGCTGGCTCTTCTCGGGGTGAAACTGTGTGGCAAACAGGTTGCCACGCGAGACCACCGAGACAAATTGCACGCCGTAGTCGGTCGTCCCGGCGATTACGGAGGGATCGCGCGGCACGACATGGTAGCTGTGAACGAAATAGAAGTAGCTGTCGCTCGGAATCGAATCGAACAGCGGCGAGGTGCCCTTTCGTTCCACCTGGTTCCATCCCATGTGAGGCACCTTCAATCCCGGCCGATCTTCAAACCGAACGACTTCGCCGGGGATCACTCCCAGTCCGGGCCACTCGCCATCTTCATGGCTGACGTCGAACAAAAGCTGCAGGCCCAAGCAAATCCCGAGGAATGGCTTGTCCGCAGCGATGTGAGCGAGGATGGGTTCAACCAATTCCAGTCGCCGCATTTCGGAAATGGCATCACGGAAAGCACCGACTCCTGGCAAAACGAGTTTCTCGCAGTTCGCGATATCTGACGGACGCTGGCAGATCCGCGCCTCGGCACCGACTCGTTCGAAGCCCTTCTGGACGCTTCGCAGGTTGCCCATTCCGTAGTCGACAATTGCAATCATGAACCGCTCGCCGGTATTCGTTCGGGACGTCTCCGCCGCAGGATGATAGACCGACACGCACGGGATGACGAGGGTTCGGCCAGCGGTGTTCAGCGTTCACGAAAAAAAACCGGCTCCGTGACACGTTGCGTCACGGAGCCGGCGGCATTGTCGTTTGACATCAAGCAAGGTTGTGGCAACCAGGCAGGTGTCTCTTGTTCAGCAAAAACTACTCGTCACACACTTCCAAGCCGTTGATGCCGCAAACCAAGTCGCAGCTATCGTTCTTGTCGCAGTCGTCAGCCTTGTCCTTCCACACAGTGCCACGGACGAAGCTCTTGTCTTTGTCCGCGTTGCTCGTGCCCTTGAAGCCGGTGAAAGCATAGTCCTGGCTGATGGCGCCAATGGCGTTCGAGATGTCGTTCAGTTCGGTGTTGACGGCGACGGCCACTTCGCTGAGACCAACGATCATCGCCAGCACGGCGATCGTCATCA
>JACRIH010000387.1 GCA_016235885.1 Planctomycetales bacterium
CCCAACCCCTCTCCCCAAATGGGGAGAGGGGAGTACGAATCTGTTGTGCCCCTGGACATCATGTCTTCGCCGAACCCAACCGACAGCACGACCACTCCCGCGCTCGCGAGCCGCTGGTCCGTTCGCGATTTCGCGCCGGTGATCAGTTTGGCCGTTTTGGTCGTGTTCTTCACGCTGGTCACACGACGATTCATCAGCTTCGGCACGTTGACGCTCGTGTTGCAACAAGGCTCGGTGCTCGCCATCGTCGCTGCCGGGTTGACGTTCGTGCTGCTCTGCGGCGAGATCGACCTCTCGGTCGGAACGGTCGCACTGTGGACCGCCTGTTTGTGCGGCGTCCTGTTCGAAAAACCGTGGGCGGCCGGACGCGGCGGCAATGAAGCGACGTCGATGGCGATCATCGCCAGTGTGATCGCGCTGCCGATGCTTACCAGCGTGCTGCTCGGCCTGTTGTCGGGCGTGCTCACCGTCACGTCGCGGTTGCCGAGTTTCATCATCACACTGGCGATGATGAACATCGCGAACGGGTTGGCGAGATACCTCACCAAGAGCGAAAAATTCGCCGTGCCCGATGTGCTGGAAACGATCGGCAACGGCGATCTGCATCTGGCCGGTAAGTTGTTCATTCCGTTGAGCGCGATCCTCGCGGCGTGCGTGATGGCGGTCGGATACGTGATCCTCGTCCACACGCGATTCGGCCGCTACGTCTACATGACGGGCGGAAATCGCGAAGCGGCCCGGCTGGCGGGCATCCGCACGGGGCGAATCGTGGTGGCCTGTCTGGCGCTGAGTGCCCTCACAGCCGGTTTGGGCGGGCTGGTGAATGCCGGACGAATGGAGAGCGTGAGCCTCGACCAAAATGCCGACCTGCTGCTCAACGCCGTCGCGTGCGTCGTGCTCGGCGGCACGAGCTTATTCGGCGGCGAGGGGGGCATGGGGCGAACGGCGATTGGAGTCATCACCTTCAGCGTGTTGCAAGTGGGACTCAACCAAATCAGTTGGATCAACGACCTGATGCGACCGTTCCTGATGGGAGTGGTGCTCATGGTTGCGCTGGTCATCAACGGCTTGCTGGCGCGACGACGCGGAGATTGAATCGGTAGCCCCGGCCCTTGTGGCCGACCTGATCGTCGTCCCCAACTCGCCGGCACAAGGCCGGCGGCTACTGCGTTGCAAACTCAAGTCGATTTCCTAAGATGGCCCGCACGAAACGAGCGAAAGTTCCCGCCTCGAACTGACCCGCCTCACCCCCAATTCCCACCCCTTGTTTTTCGGAGTGCAGACGTCGTGACCGCGACCAATGTCGACCTGACCGCCAAGATCAAACAGGCCAAAGAAACTCTCGACGCCCGCGTGCGCGAGATTGTCGAGTGGCATTTCAACCCCGAGACCGGCTGCCCGTTCTGGCTCGAAAAGGCCAAGACGCTCGGCTTCGATCCACGCCAGGATGTGAAGTGTTTCGAGGACATGAAAAAGTTCCCCGAGTTCCAGGACGAATGGCTGCGCGGCGGACCGATCCAGCGCTGGATTCCGCGAGGACTGGCGGGCAAGCCGGTGTACGTCTTCGAAACCGGCGGCACCACGGGCATCCCCAAGTCGCGCATGCAGATCGACGACTGGAAGACTGACTACGAACAGTTTAGTGCCACATTGCCCGACGATAAGTTTCCAAAGGGATCGAACTGGCTGATGCTCGGCCCTTCCGGCCCGCGTCGTCTGCGGCTGGCGGTTGAACACCTCGCCCAGACCCGCGGCGGCATTTCCTTCTGCGTGGACCTCGATCCGCGTTGGGTGGTGAAACTCATCAAGCGCGGCAACATGAAGGAGATGGAAGCGTATCGCGACCACGTGATCGATCAGGCGATCTCGATCCTTTCCGCCGGCCACGACATCAAGTGCATGTTCACCACGCCCAAGCTGCTGGAAGCGCTGGCCATGAAGCTGTTCGAACAAGGCTCGAGCATCAAGAAGTCGGGCATCACGGGAATTTTCTCCGGCGGAACGGAGTTCACTCCGCAGTGGTATCGCTTCGCGATGGATGAATTGCTGCGAGATCCCGACGACCCGTCGAGCGGACCGGTCTTCATGACTCCCACCTACGGTAACACGTTGATGGGGCTGGCTTGCGGCAAGCCGTTCGATCCGGCCGACAACTACAAGATCACGTACTTCGCCCCGCAACCGCGAGCCGTCATCGAAGTCGTGGAGTTCAACGATTACAACAAACTCGTCGGCTACGGCCAAACCGGCCGCGTGAAGCTGACGACGCTGACCAAAGAAACGTTCATCCCCGGCTTCATGGAACGCGACGAAGGCGAGCGGGAATTGCCGTTCGACAAGTACCCCTGGGATGGCATCAGCGGCACGCGCCCGTTCCACGAATTTGCCAAGACCACGACCGTCGGAGTGTACTAAGTCGACGCTCGGAGCCGCTCGAATGACTGACAACTGACCACTGACCTCGGACCACCACCATGATCGAAATGCCCGTCCTCCGTTGGGGCAAACCCTACGAGAGCCTCGAAAAACAGGAAGTCGTTCACTTTGAAACCGGCGAGGTGCTGGCGAATGTTCATCAGGCGAACGGCGGCATGCTGAAGATGGACAAGCGCCATTCGCAGCGAGCACGCGACGTGCTGCGTCAGTTTTCGATCGACCAGTTGATCGAAATGATGGCCAAGGCGGGCGAGTTGTACCTGAACGGGACGCTTCCGCTCGGGAACGGCACGCAGTCGCCCGCCGATTTCTGCAAGATGCAGTCGGCTACGACGGGTCTGCCCGAACACATGGTCGCGTTCAACATGAAGAAGAATCACTTCGTGTTGTCGAACATGCGGCAGATTCTCGACGCCCTGACTCGTGGCTTGCCGCTCGACATTCTGACACGCGGCTACGGCAAGGAAGCCCGCGGCGTAATGCTCAGCTACCAGGCGCACAGCCCCGCGCTCGGCATGGTGTTGCCCTCGAACTCACCCGGCGTTCACACGCTCTGGCTGCCCGTGATCCCGCTGCAAATCGGCTTGGTACTCAAGCCCGGTCCGCAGGAACCGTGGACTCCGTACCGCATGGCCGAAGCGTTCTTCGCTGCCGGCGTACCCCGCGAAGCGATTTCGATCTACCCCGGCGGCGGAGAAGTCGGCGCGGCGGTGATCGAAACGTGCGACCGCACGATGATTTTCGGAGGCATCCCCACCGTCGAACGCTATCACGGCAACCCGCGCGTGCAGGTGCATGGTCCCGGTTTCAGCAAGATCCTGCTCGGCGACGACGAAGTCGACAACTGGGAACAGCATCTTGACCTGATGGCCGACAGCATCTACCTCAACAGCGGCCGAGGTTGCATCAACTGCTCGGGCATTTGGGCGTCGCGGCACACCGCCGAGATTGCCGACGCGCTCGGCAAGCGGCTGGGCCCGATCGGTCCGCTGCCGATGAAAGATCCGAAGGCGTCGCTCGCCCCCTTCACCGTCAAGGGACAAGCCGAAGCGATCTCGAACGATATCGACGAAGCGTGCAAGCAGCCGGGTGTGACCGAAGTCACCGCGAAATATCGCAACGGCCCACGTCTGATCGCACAGGAACGGTGCGACTACATGCGTCCGACGGTCGTTCACTGCACGAGTCCCGAACCGACCATCGCCAAGGCCGAGTACATGTTCCCGTTCTCGACGGTTGTCGAATGTCCGCAGGATAAGATGCTCAGCACGATCGGTCAGACCCTCGTCTGCTCGGCGATCACGAAAGATCCCAAGTGGTCGCAGCAGTTGCTCGACGCCAACAACATCGACCGGCTGAACATCGGGGCGCTCAAAACGATCCAGCTCAACTGGCTGCAACCGCACGAGGGGAACATCATCGACTTCCTGTTCCGCAACCGTGCGTTCCAGAACGAGGCACCCCCGGCCCACTGATTTTGGGTGACCGTTGTCGATCGGTTGACGGCGTCGAAGAGAACGAAGAGAACAGGGTTGACATGTGGAACGGCCCCCAGGTCCGTTCGTCAATCCGTCCGGACCAAGGGGTCCGGACCACTTGGTCCCGCTACGCAACGTCTCCCAGTTCGTACAGTCCCTGTCCCAGATATTTCAGTTTCCCCTGCCGGACCAATTCGTCCCACACCGGTTTGGGAAACTGGTTGGGAGGCGGAATGGCCACGAGGGCGGAGTTGCTACCGCTCGACATCGGCCCGTAGCCCAGCCTGGACTCATGATCGAGTCGCGTCAGCTTGAGCCGCTTTTTGAAGGCTTTCAGAGCTTTCTTGAGTTCCTCGGCGGCAGGAGAATCGTGTGTCGGAGTGGCTTCGAAATCTGCCATGAAATTCCTCTGTTGAATTTGTCGAGTGCGTCGAGGTACGAGACTCACCAATCATGAACCGAAAGGACTGGTGGCAATTGAAACTACCCCAGCATGCATTGCTACGGCCATGGCCAATTTTCCGGGGCGTAGTCCTCGCCCGCGTCCCACGCTTTGATGGCTGCCAGCATGGGACCGGGCGAGAATTCGACATCTCCCCATCGCAGTGTCTCCCCGTTCTCATCGCAGACATCGTATTGCGTGCGAATCCGAAGTAAGACCGACTGCTGATAGCCCTCTGTCGCCAGCGACGCAACCTGTTCCAACCAAGCCCGAAACTGAGACCGTTCTTCAATGTCGAAGTTGTTGTAGAAACCACGAAGTTCCGAAACATCTTCGTCGAACTTCCGAAGTTCCGTCGTTTCGTGATTCAGTTTGCGTCGTCGGCCACTCTCGTCTGATTCTGACATCAGTATGTCTCCGCTTCAATTACTCAGTGATGATCAAGAGTCATGCTTACTTGGATGACTGCACGACTCGTCCCGTTTTCGGGTCCACCGTCAGATTCAAATCCTCATCGTCCGCGACAAAGAACACGAAGCCGTTGAACATCTCGTCGTAGGATTGCAGGCCCCACGGGACGGTTCGTTTGGGGTCGGGGTTGTAGGGGTTGAACGTCGAGTTGTCGTAATGGGCCAGGGCTTCGATGCGAGTTCCTTTGGGGAGTCGCTTCTGGCCGGGTTCGATTTCGTAGCCGAGTTGCCACTCGAAGTTGTAGTTCGCAATTTGCAGCAGCGTTTCTCGCGGTTGGCCGGGAACGTCGGAAAAGAAGGTCATGTCCTTCCCGCGCAGATGCATGTGTGTGAACAGACCGAGCAGCGTCACGTCTTGGTTGAGCGTTTTGCCGGCGCGGATCGCGAACGCTCCGTGTCCCGGCGGAATCTGGATGCGGTGGGGATCGAGCAGGAAGTGTTGGAACTTTTTCCGAACGGTTCCACGCGGGAATCGCAGGCCAACAGAGATGCGGCACTTCTCGTTTTTGCCGGTTGTCGTGTAATGGATTTGCAGCCCCAGCGCCGCAAATTGCGGGACGAAAAACGCCACGCCGTTGTCGAACCTCGCCAGGTCCAACGGCTGCCCACCCGGCACGTGGCCGGTGATGAACGTTTCCTCACCGACTCCGTTCGATGTCACGTACGCCATGTTGGCGTGATGCACGACGGCCGGATTGTCCGGACGAATCTCGACCGCTTCGATCCACGTGTCGGCCAGAAAGACGTACGGCAGGACGATGTTTTTATACGGCACAAAACCCGTTGCGGGGATCGAGTGTTCCAGCAACATCGTGATCACGAGGTCCGGTTCACCAATCCGCCATTTCGACTTGGAGAGTTCTGGAGCGGCGGGTGCATCCTGCGGATTCCCCTCGGCTCGGCCCGACCGAACCCAGCGGACGAGTGTGTCTCGTTCGGCCCGCGTCAGCGACGGATCGTTTTGAAACTTGCCGTGCTTGGAATTCGCGAACCACGGCGGCATCCGCTGATCGACCACGACTTCGGCGAGCATTTCCGCCTGGGTCGTCGCGTCGGAAAAACTCAGCAACGAAAACGGCGCGGCGGTGCCGGGTCGATGACACGACACACAGCGGCGATTCAGAATCGGAGCAACATCCTTGTGAAACGTCGGGACTGGCCGATCGGCGGCTATGGGTTCGGGAGCTGTGATCAGGCACCCGTCGACGGGCGTCTCGGCGACTGACACCGCACGGCCCGCCAGCACTTCTTGCAGCGCCTCGTCGAGGTCGCGCCGAGTCGGTTCCGGCCTCGATCCCCCCAGTCGCAACTGGTCATCGACTCGGCCGCGATACACGATCTTTCGATCGGCATCCAGCACGACAACTTCGGGCGAGCGTTCGATCCCGAGCGACTTCACACACGAGAGATCGGTATCTTTGACGAACGGGAAAGTCACCTCGAACTCGATCGCCTGGGCCGCCATGTCCCGAATCGTGTCGTCCGCCCCCACGTTGACCGCCACGAACTGCACATCCTGCGGCCCGAACTTCGCGTCCAGTTCGATCAGCTTCGGCATCGTTCGCTTCACCAGCGGGCAATGCGTGGTCGTGAAGACGAGCACATGCGCCTTCTTCTTCCCAAAGTCCGCCAGAGACCGCTGCAACCCGCGAATGTCCTTGAATCGCAGTTCACCCACGATATTGCCGATGGCTGGCTTGCGGTCCGCAGCCAACGTGGGTCTGACAACGATTGCCAAGAGAACGATGAGTGTCAACCAGCGCATGCGTGTTTCTCGCAACTGATGTGATCGGCGGCACCAACCCGCTATTCCTTCGGATGTGCCGGGAGGTCAAACGGGTCTTTCCTCGGGCTGTCTCCTCTGGCACCAATCATGATCTTCGTTGGTTCGTCGTCGCCGGCAACCAGCAGTTTGAAGTTCAACGTCTGCGTCTCGTCGCTCACTTTGAAGCTGAGTCCGTCAGTCTTGCCGATCGTCAATTTTGGGGTAGCCACGGTCGCCAGACCGTGGGAACTCTCATGTTTTTGTCGTCTACCCACGCTCTGGCGACCGTGGCTACCGCCCCCAATCTTAGGTTTGACGCAGCATTAGGATCGAGCGTCACGACACCGGATTGGCGGCCACAGCGGAAACGAAACCCGATCCACGGTGGGCACCGTCACAAAACGGCTTGTTCGCGGAGTGACCGCAGCGGCAGA
>JACRIH010000035.1 GCA_016235885.1 Planctomycetales bacterium
ACCCCTCTCCCCAAAGGGGAGAGGGGAGATTCGTCGTTTGATTCGTTGGCCGCGTTCATCAACTCACTGAGCTGATGCGTGAGCCGCTCGGCCAGCCGGCGGTTGTTCACGAAGATCAGCGTGCTACGGTGCGAGTTGATCAGCTCGACGATCCGCTGATTGACCTCAGCCCACTGCTCGTGCATGCACACGGCCCCGAGTTCGCTCGGCGGGACTTCGATGTTCAGGTCGAGATCGCGTTGGTGGCCGACGTCGATGATGGTGGGCAAATGCCGAGTGCCGAATGCCGAATGCCGAATGCGTTCTGCCGCATCGACCGCTTGCAATTCGGCACTCGGCATTCGGCACTCGGCATTTCTCGTCCCCACCAGAAACTCCGCCACCCTCTCGATCGGCCGCTGCGTTGCCGACAACCCAATGCGTTGCAGCCGCCGAGGACACAACGCCGCGAGTCGTTCCAGCGAGAGCGACAAGTGCGAGCCGCGTTTGTCGCGGACGAGGGCGTGGATTTCGTCGACGATGATCGTCTCGGTCGTGCGCAGCACTTCGCGGCTTTTCGGTCCGGTCAGCATCAGGTACAGCGACTCGGGAGTGGTCACGAGGATGTGTGGTGGACGGCGGATGATTGCAGCCCTGTCGCGTGCGGACGTGTCACCCGTCCGCAACCCGGCGCGAATCGGAGCGATTTCCAAACCCGCTTCCGCCGCGAGTGCGCTGATTTCCGCCAGCGGCTCTTCGAGGTTGCGGTGCATGTCGTTCGACAACGCCCGCAGAGGTGACACGTAGATCACACGGATTCCGTCCGCCAAGTCGCCTCGTTCGGCGAGTCGGAACAGCCGATCGATGGCCGCGAGAAACGCGGTCAATGTTTTTCCGCTGCCGGTCGGCGCAGCAATCAACGTGTCGTCCCCGGAAAGAATCGCCGGCCACCCCAGCCGCTGCGGTTCGGTCGGCGCGGCGAACCGCGATTGAAACCACTGCTGGATCAACGGGTGAAACAGGGAAAGCGGCATGGAGGCGGTGCTCAGTCGGAATCAACCGATGCATCCAGTTCGGACAACAACGGGTCCAGAACCGAGACAAGTTGTGGGACGTGAATGGTCGCGACTTCCCACACGATCCTGACATCGACATTGGCGTAATTGTGAGCCACGATGTTTCGCATGCCACGCATCTGGCGAAATGGGAGGTCTGGTATCGCCACACGGGTCGCTTCCGTCAAGTGGGCGGTGGCTTCGCCGATGATCTCGATCCGGCGAATCACGGCGTCTTGCTTTTCGATGTTCGCGGCGAACGCCTCTTCGGTGACACCCCACACGTAAGTCGCAATGAGACGTGCGGCGTTTGGGATGTCGCGCAAGCGGCCGAGTTGATCAGTTTCCATAGATGCAAACGGCGGTTTCCAGGATCTGTTTCCGCGAGGCCCGGTCCGGGGACTGATCGAGTGAATTCCGGAGGACAAAATCAACGCGTCGGCCGACCAGCTCTTCAGCTTCACCCGCCATGTCAAGCAACTCGGCGGTGGTGACCATTCGCGACGGATCGAGCGTCACCAGCAGATCCACGTCACTGGTTGCCGTGGCATCGCCGCGGGCGATCGAACCAAACACTTCGATCCGCTCGATCAAATGCCCATCGCCCAACGGTCGAAGTCGCTCGGCAACTTCGGCCAGCGTAATTGGCTGAACCGGATTTGACATGATCCACCTCTTTGGAGTTTGGCTTTCGCGCGTTCCATTCGGCGTGTACTCTAACTTCGACGGACGCGGTGAGCCAGCCGATGTTGATCGTGCCGTTCTCTCCTTGTATTGGCTGCGGATGCAGCCGATGTTGTCGCGACGAAACGGACACCATGCCCGAACTCCCCGAAGTCGAAACGATGGTCCGCGGCATCCGGCCGTTCGTCGAAGGACGAATGCTCGTCGCTGTCTGCGCATGCGACTGCGACTGTCGGCCGATCTCGATCAAGCCGAGTCTGAAACAGATCGCCCAGCGAGCTGTTGGGCGGCGCGTGGCGGCGGTGCGGCGGATCGCGAAGCGGGTGGTGCTCGAACTCGATTCCGGAGACGCATTCGTCATCGAACCGCGCATGACCGGGTTGATGCTGCTGCACGATCCGCCCGATCCGGAACACCTGCGGATTGAATGGCGATTCGACGGCCGGCGCGAATTCAATTCGGTTTGGTTCTGGGACCGGCGCGGACTCGGGACGGTGCGGTTGTTGTCGGCCGACGAACTCGCGATGCTGACGACCGGCGGTTTGCTCGGCCCGGACGCACTGGCGATGACGGCGATCGACTGGCGCGAGCGCTGCGCGCAGACTCGGAGACCGATCAAGGTGGCGATGCTCGACCAGCGGTTGGTTGGTGGCATCGGCAACCTGTACGCGAGCGAAATCCTGCACGTCGCCTGCATCCACCCGGCCGTCCCCGCGGCCCGTCTCACAAAACCACAAGTCGAAAGAATTCACGCCGCGACACGACACGTCCTCGAAGACGCCATCCTCCACGAAGGCTCAACGCTGGGCGACGGCACGTACCGCAACGTGCTCAACCAAGACGGCGGCTATCAGAATTCACACCGCGTCTACGACCGAGCCGATGAAATCTGCCCGACGTGTTCAGAAGCTCAAGTCGTGCGCATCGTGCAGGCGCAACGATCAACATTTTTCTGCCCGCTTTGTCAGCGGCAGGGAAAAACCACAAAGACTCGAAGACTCAAAGGAGGTCACGAATTATGAATCCTCGCCTTCCGACTCACTTGGTGCCATCCTTCGTGCCTTCGTGCCTTGGTGGTTTGACTTCGTCGACTGTCAATCGACGGAGGGTTTTGAAGCAGATCGCTACCGCAGGTATTGGGACATGGCTCGCGTCCCGAAGCATGCTGGCTGCAGCCGCCGATCCACTACCGCTAACCCTCGGCTTCAGTTTGTACGGAATGAAAACTCTGACGACAGGTGACTCACTGCGAGCCGTTGCGGAGATTGGCTACGATTCGGTCGAGCTGTGCCTACTGGACGGATACGACGCGGCACCGGCGAAGCTGACCGCCGAGCGGCGGCGCGACGTGCGGAAGCAACTGGGTGACCTCGGCCTCAAGCTGACTGCGGTGATGGAAAACGTTCCACTCGGTGACTCCGCGATGCAACCCGCCGTGCGCGAGCGGCTCCGCGTGGCGGCCGAACTCGGACACGAGCTGTCGCCCGATTCGCCGCCGGTCGTCGAAACCGTGATGGGTGGCGGCAAGTGGGACGACGTCCGCGATCTTTATCGCGAGCACCTCGGCGGCTGGGCGCGCGTGGGTGAGGCGACGAAAACGGTGATCGCTGTGAAGCCGCACCGATTCGGAGCGGTCAACCTGCCCGAGCAGGCGCTGTGGTTGATCGAGCAGACAAAAAGTCCGTGGATCAAACTGAACATTGATCCCAGCCACTTCGAGCTGCGCGACCCACCCGTGACCGACGCCATAAAACAACTCTTGCCCCACGCGGCGCTCGTCGCCGTGAAGGATGTCGTCATGAAGGACGGCAAGGCGGCATTCGTCTTGCCGGGCGAGGGAGGCCAATTCGACTACGCGAAGTTCCTCAAGCAACTCGTCGCGTCCGGCTACCGTGGCGACGTGAATGTGGAAGTCAGCGGCATGGTTTCCAGCCAGCCAACCTACGAACCGGTTGCCGCCGCTCGCAAGTCGTACGCACATCTCGCGGCGGCGTTCAAACGAGCGGAAATTCGCCGCTGATTCAACGTGCTGCTCCTGTCACGGTTCCAAGACGAGCGGCTTGCCCTTGAGTGTCGCGGGCCAGCGGGGGCTGGGGAGTTCGGCGTTCCAGCGGTCCCAAGCGGTTTGCAATTCACGGACTTTGCCCGGATGCTGCGCCGCGAGGTCGCGCTGTTCGCCGATGTCTTCCGTCACGTTAAACAGCAGCGCCTGCTTGGGCACGTCCACGTATTCCTTGTCGCCAAGGCTGGCTCGCACGAGTTTCCAATCTCCGCGACGGATGGCCATTTGCGAACCGAATCGCCAGTACAACGCATCGTGCGGCGCCGCTGGTTTCTTGCCAGCGAGATGCGGTACGAGGTTGACGCCGTCGAGCGGCAATGTAGTCCGGTCACTCCGTGACCGGACGTTCGCGTCACGGAGTGACCCGTCTACATTTGCCACGGCGAGCGTCGTGGCGGTGACGTCGAGCGAGATCACCGGGTGATCGTACACCTTGCCGGCGGGGACATGGCCGGGCCAGCGAATCAGGAAGGGAACGCGAATGCCTCCTTCCCACGTGTCACCCTTGCTGCCCCGCAGCGGTGTGTTACGGGAGCCGTTCGCGGAAAACTTCACCGTTGGGCCGCCGTTGTCGCTGAAGAAAAACACGAGTGTGTCATCCTCCAGTTTGAGTTCGCGCAGTTTGGCAAGCACGGTGCCGACCGCGGTGTCGAGCTTGGCCAGCATGGCGAGATACGTGCGACGGGTTGGGTCGGCGATGTGTGCGAACGGCCTTTCGGCGTCCGCCGGCGCGTGCATCGGCGTGTGGACGGCATTGAACGCGAGATACAAAAAGAACGGCCGCTCGCAATGTCGGTCGATGAACCCGACCGCTTCGCGAGCCAGCACATCCGTCAGGTATCCGTCGAGTTCGACGCGTTCGCGCCCGCGCTGGATCGGGCCGAAGTTTGGATCGTCCGTTTCGAGAAAGCTGTGCGCTCCGGTCAGAAATCCGAAGAACTCGCCGAACCCGCGCGCCTGCGGATGGAACTGCGGTTCCTCCCCCTGATGCCACTTGCCGACGAGCGCCGTCGCGTAGCCGGCTGTTCGCAGTCGGTCGGCGATCGTCGTCTGATCGGTCGGCAGTCCCTGTCCCGATCCCTTGTTCTTGAGCAGCGCCGGGTTGAACTCGTGCCCGAACCGCTGCTGGTAGCGTCCGGTGAGAAGTCCCGCGCGGGTCGGACTGCAATACGGACACGACACGTACCCGCTGGTGCAACGCACGCCATCTTTCGCCAGCGAATCGATGTTCGGCGTGGCGACCTCTTTGTTCCCGTGCAGGCCGATGTCGGCATACCCCAGATCATCGGCGAGGATCACGAGGACGTTTGGCTTGCGAGTCGAATCGGCCGCTTCGCCCGAAGCCGACAATATCACTGAGGAGATGCTCGCGACGACGCTGATGATGCGAGTGAACGACATGGCAGTACCTTTCTCACAATGAGCGTTGGATCGGACGGACAGAGCCGTCAGGTAGTGAAACATGGCTGGCCGTCGGAAACAACTCCGGCCAGCACTCGATGGGAGAGATGGCATTGATGCGGCGTCCGATGAGTTCCGTCCCCACCATCACCAGTACGGCCGGTAGCACGATCATCGACACACATGCGCCAATGATGAGGATCGGTTCCCAGAAATTGGCCGCGGGGTTCGGGCCGCCGATCGCCTGTTGCACGACGTTGATCACGACGAGCATGCACGCGACGCTCGGGATCGTGACTGGCAGGGCCAGTCCGACAAGGATCATGGGGCGAACCCTGTTGATCCCCATCACGACCGGTGGCCAAGTATTGGCTTGTTGCGAGCGACCGATCGACGTGTCGGCCCACACGCGCACGCGATTCCACCAGGCGGACAGAATGGCGACAGAGGTGATCAGTGTCGCGACCAGCAGGCTGATGCCCCAAGTCATGCAGAAAAGAATGAAGTGGCTCGGCAACTGCTGACCGTTCTGCTGCTGCGGTCCCCCGATGATCGCCATCAAAATCGAAAGCGCAATCATGATCGCAAAAGTTCCGACACAAACCCTCCAGCAGCCGAGGGCGACCTGAAACCAGAAGCAGCTTCTGCCGCGACGCGGGATGGGATCCGTGCGTCGCAACCAGACGGCTGTCGCCCAGTCGTTCCATCCGAACTTGAGTGACAGGACCACCACGCCTGTGGCCGGGTTGATCAATTCCACGGCGGCGAACGCGGCGGCTCCGAGCACAATCCAGAGCCACGCGGAATGTTGTGTCTCCTCGGACACGTCCGAATTGTCGTCTGGCGGATCGTCGAGTTCGGTGTTTCGAAAGGACATGCCTGGTGGTTTGCCGTTGATGGGCCGCTGATTCGGATCGTCGCGCACGATTGTACGCGGTTAGAGCTGGCTTGTAAGCTGCGCCCCCGGCCCAAACCAACCAGCGACGTAGTTGGTTGTAAAGACTTGAAACTTTGGTTGTGAGCGGCAAGGCGCTAGCCGCCGGTGCCGCCAAAAGACCGGCGGCTAGCGCCTTGCCGCTCACTCA
>JACRIH010000393.1 GCA_016235885.1 Planctomycetales bacterium
CCGATCATCCGATGAGTCTGCGATTGCCGAACCAATCGCATCACGCGGTGGGTCTCGTGCCTCGACCCACCCTACCTTGCTACTTTTTCTCAGCGAACGCCAACGTTCCACCGACGGCGGCGGTCAGACGATCCAACACGTCCGACCGGAGCGTTCGGTCGCCGGACAGAAAATCGCCGAGTTGCCGCGTCGTGATGCCCGCCTCGGCGGCAAGTTCCGTGATGAGGCGCCCGCTCTGGTGAATCGCTCGACGAAGCTGGCCGCACAACGACGGTTCCTGCTTGGCTTCGTGGATTCGTTCGAGCTTCGCCTGAAGCTGCGGTCGCTCCGCGGCGACGAGTTCTCGCTGTTTTTGCAGCCGGGTTTGTTGTTCCGGTGTGAGAATGAAATTGGATCGGCGATGGGCTGTCGTCATGGGATGGTCTCGTTTACGCAAGTCAGTAGGACTCTCCGGGACGTGGCACTTCGTAGGCCGTCACCGGCAGTAACATCAGGTCATCAATTTCTTCGTAAATGCAAATGATGAATCGCCCGTCGGGCGTTTCTCCCCAAGCACATGGTAATCCAGAGGCGTCACTTGCGCCGACATCATCTGGCGAACAAACCACGGCCTCAAAGTCCTCCGGCGTCAGGTCGTGCTCAGCAAAGTGCTCGATGATTTCGTCCGTCCAGAGGAATTCATAGTACGGCACGGAATTGTCCCTTCCAACTAAAACTTGAGTGACGACCCAAATCGGCAGGGTGGAAGTCCCGACTCACTGTCGCTGCATTAGCCAAAATTCAGCCATAGGGTGGGTCGAGTCACGAGACCCATCGATCATCCGATGAGTCTGCGATTGCCGAACCAATCGCATCACGCGGTGGGTCTCGTGCCTCGACCCACCCTACCTTGATTTCCAAGATGCTTCGTCATCAGCTTGTCGATGTCATCTGATCGTTCACATTCGAAAACAGTATCGCGCCGACACCAGAACGCACTCTGATCGCGACCCAGCGATTCGAGTGTGCGGGAAGCCTGATCTTCGCTGAGAAGCCTCAGCAGCAACCGACGCAGCAGGGCCTCGACTGCCCGCCAATCGCTGTAGAAAATACTGGCATACCAACCGTCGTCGTGCGTCCAGCACAAGAATCGATTAGCCAAGCCAGGAATCTCGACATCACAAAGGGGCCTTGCTTGCTGGGCAAAAAACGTAAGGCCAGCGATCGCCTCATCAGTCAAAGCCGCGAGAGCAACGCCCTGACCGAAGTCGGCCCAGCAGAAGTCGCCGTAATTGTAGATGTCATCGGCAGCGAGAAGGGTCAGTTCGTCGTGCGGCACGAACTCGAATCGGCTGTGCGAGTCGTACGCCGGTTCGGAGAAGTGGTGACGGAGCAGAACGACGCCGCCTGCGGTCGCAAGCTCCGGAACCAAGTCGCGAAACTCAATCCCCGACGCAACAATTCGGTTCGTCTCTCGGTCATGCCACAGATACAGGTAATCGCGCACGGTTTGCACCTAACATTCCACTGCGGCCTCAAACAAGTCCTCGACGGGCGTGGGCGTGATCGCGACACCATTTCAGGGCATACCATCCAGCCTGATCTTTTGTGGTAGAAAAACACCAAGCGCTTTGGCGATCAACTCGAATCCGTCATCATTTTTGAACGGCTCAATCTCCGCTTCGAGCTTTCGGAGCTTCACTTTTTGCCACGACGACGTGGCATCATGGTGTTCCCGGATGAAGTCACGTGAGAGAGTGTAGAACTCCGGCTCTCTGGCTCCGATCTTGCCGTCGTTCCTTCCGTAGAACTTGCCGATGTTCAAGAAGGTCACGATCAAGAAGTCGAAGGCGTCGAGGCTGGATTCCTTGACGGGAAATCCTCGGTCGCAATCGGTGGCGTAACGGCTCTTCACCTGAACCCGCACTTGGGGAAGCTCATTCTTGGCCGGCCGATGTCGTGGATCGGGGTGGATGCAGATCAGGTCGTAGCCCTCGTTATTCGGTGGGGCCTTGTATGCAAGAATGTTCCGCCGCATGAGGTGGCCCATGACGAGGAACTCCGCTCCTGCGGAGACAACTGGAAGTCGAAGGAACTCTTGCTTGGCCATCGTGAATTAACAATCCATTTCTGCCGTCACCAAGTCCGCGTACGTCTCGCGGCGGGGGATGAGTTTGTGAGTTACTTGTATCGCCTCAGTCGTTAGCCCCGCGACTTTCCCAAGGGACGATCGACTCAGGAACTGGCAAGGTCAGGTCATTTGGCTCGGCGCCGAGATCATAGATCTCAAGTCCAGTGATCGCATTCTGTACCCCCCAGACGATGACGCCAACTTTACCGCCACGCCGTGTCTCTCCGATCCCGTCACCTAGCGGTTTGGGGCGAGGCTTCGACGGTTGAGCAACGAAGTCTACGGTTGCGCAGCCGCACGCGCATCCATCAACTACGACGAGTCCTGGCACAGCAGCGATTGCCGCGGAGTCAACTTCACTCACCATTGCTTGGGCCAAAGTCGCCCGGATGACATCAATTTCTGCTTGTCGTATTGGACGGTTTTCGAAAAACATGTCTGGCCCGTCTGGTTAGCATTCTATTTCTGCCGCCACCAAGTCCTCGTACGTCTCGCGGCGGCGAATGAGTTTGTGAGTGCTGCCGTCCACCAAGACCTCGGCGGCGCGCGGGCGCGAGTTGTAGTTGCTGCTCATCGCCATGCCGTAGGCTCCGGCGCTGAAGGTGCAGAGCAGGTCATCGCGCTTCAGCGGCGGGAGGTAACGGCCCTTGGCGAGGAAGTCGCCCGATTCGCAGATGGGGCCGACGACGTCCGCCGGTTCGCAGCCGGGGATTTCCACTTCGTAGTCGGACGGCGGAGCAATGCTCGGCGAGACCGGCCAGATGCGGTGGAACGAATCGTACAGCGCCGGCCGGATCAGGTCGTTCATCGCCGCGTCTTGAATGACGAACAGCTTGCCCCCTTCGCGCTTGGTGAAGATCACCCGGCTGACGAGGATGCCGGAGTTGCCCACGATGAATCGACCCGGCTCCAACGCCAGCCGGCACTTCGCCGCCTTGATCCCCGGCACGATCACCTTGGCATACTCCGCCGCGGGCAGGGCCTCTTGCTTGCGGTAGTGGATTCCAAAACCGCCCCCCAGGTTGATCCAGTCGATGGCGTGCCCGGCCCGGCGAAACTTTTCGACGACCTCGACCGCTTTCACGACCGCTTCCGCGTACGGCTCGGTGGTGAGGATCGGCGAACCGAGGTGCATGTGGATGCCGCACAAATTCAGCCGCTTGTCGCGCAGCACTTTCTCGGCGAGCTGCTCGGCCCGCTCGATGTCCATGCCGAACTTGTTCCCCTTCTTGCCGGTCGTCGTCTTGGCGTGCGTCTTGGCGTCGATGTCGGGATTGAGCCGCAACGCCACCGGCCCGACGCGTCCCATCGAACCCGCCACGTGCGCGATCGCGTCGAGTTCCGCTTCGCTCTCGACGTCGAACATCAGCAGGTTGTTCTCCAGCGCGAACCGAATCTCGTCGTCGGTCTTGCCGACGCCGGCGAAGATGACTTTCGTCGTGTCGCCCCCGGCCTGCTTCACGCG
>JACRIH010000394.1 GCA_016235885.1 Planctomycetales bacterium
CCCAGGCAGCCGATACGATCCCCCTTCGATTGGGTGAACGGCCTCACGGTGAGGCCGTTCTTGTTTCGGTTCCTCTTCAATTCGAATGCGGCTCCCTGAGCTTTATCGGGGACAGGAGAACGCGCTGTGTCAGAAATCGTGATCAAGGATATTCTCGAAGCCGGGGTACACTTCGGGCACCGGTCCAGCCGGTGGAACCCCAAAATGCGGCCGTACATTTACGGTCGCCGCAACCAGATTCACATCATCGACCTGAAAGAGACCGTCCGCGGGTTGCTGCGGGCGAAGAAATACCTCTCGAAGGTAGCGTCTCAGGGAAGCCTGATTCTGTTTGTCGGAACGAAGCGCCAGGCTGCCGATCCCGTGGCCAACATTGCCAAGTCGTGCGGCATGCCGTATGTCAACGAGCGCTGGTTGGGGGGCATCCTCACGAACTTCCGCACAATTCGCAGCCGTCTCAAGCGGCTGGAGGAATTGGAAGGTCTCGAAGCCAATGGCGACATGGCGACGTTTTCGAAGAAACGCCAGTCGACTTTGAGCCGCGAGCGGAAGAAGATTTTCCGCAATCTCTCCGGCATTCGCGAAATGAACCGCCTGCCGGAAACGCTCGTGGTCATCGACCCGAACAAGGAAAAGAATGCGATCAAGGAAGCCCGCATCCTGGGAATCAAGATCGTGGCGTTGATCGACACGGATTCTGATCCCGATGTCGTGGACTTGCCGATCCCCGGCAACGACGACTCCATCCGCTCAATCAGTCTGATCCTGAGCCATGTGGCCGAAGCCATTGCCGAGGGGAAGGCGACGATTCCCGTCGTCGCGAAGGAAGACGCCCCGGTGGTTTTGGCTCCGCGCCCGTCGCCGTAATCAAAAAACAATCCACCTGCCGGCTGTTCAAAGCGACTTCACTTTTGTGGTCGTCGTGGTGACTCAATCACTCGGGTCACGATGAGCAGTGCTGAGGGTGTGACTGTTTTCGTTTCCACAAACCCATCGCATATCACACCGCGAAACTTTTTTTATTCCGAGGAGATTGAACATGGCCGAAATCACCGCCGAAGCCGTCCGCACCGTGCGTGACCGGACGGACCTGCCAATGATGGACTGCAAGCGGGCGCTCACCGAAGTCGGGGGCGACATCGAGAAGGCGATTGACCTTCTGAAACTGAAGGCCAAGAACGTGGTCGACAAGACCAAGGACCGCGCCACTTCCGAGGGTCGCGTGCTCACAATGACGGCCGCCGATGGCAGTGCCGCCGTGATGATCGAATTGCAATGCGAATCGGCGCCGGTGGCCAAGAGCGACGATTTCTCGTTCCTCGCCGATCAGATTGCCAAGCAGTTCCTGAATGGTCCCGGAGCCGCGTCGCCGGACGACCTGATGTCGCAGTCGTGCCCGGATCGAGCGGGAACAACACTCGCCGCCTTGCGCGAAGAAGCGATCAACAAGATTCGCGAGAACATGGTTCTGCGCCGGATTCTGAAAGTGACGGGGCCGGTTGGCGGGTACTCGCATCACAATGGATCGCTCGGCGTGTTGCTTCAGGTGTCTGGAGCCAACGCCACTGCCGAAGTGATCCGCGATGTTTCGATGCACATCGCAGCTCTCAGCCCCACCGTCACGTTGCCGAACGAACTCGATCCGGCCCTCGTGGCGGCGGAGAAGGAAAAATTGACGGCGGAAGCCAAGGCCAGCGGCAAGCCGGACAACGTCATCGAGAAGATCGTGGCCGGCCGATTGAAGACTTTCTACCAGACCAACGGCGTGCTGGTGGAACAGATGTTCGCAAAGGACGAAACGAAGTCGGTTGCCCAGGCTCTGGCTGCGGCCGGTTTGACAGCGGTTGGTTTCACCCGTTGGCGATTGGGTCAGGCGTAAGATATAGGCCCGAGGGGGTAGGGTGGGACCAGTTCGCGAAGCGAGCGCAGGCCCACCAAGACGGCATCATTCTTGAAACGAAACCAATGGTGGGCCGGCGCTTCGCTGGTTCCACCCTACGTGGAGTTGCTGCCATGTCCGAGACTGTTGCTGCTGCTGGATCGCTCACCTCGGCATATCGTCGCGTGTTGCTCAAACTGAGCGGTGACAGCTTCGGCCGCAGTGGTGAATCGGGGATCAGCATGACCGCGCTCGGTTCGATTGCCGAGCAGATTCAGCGTGTCATGACGAGCGGCGTGCAACTGGCGATCGTGGTCGGGGGTTGGAACATTCTCCGCGGCCGCGACTTCTCCGCCACCAAGTCGATCAACCCGGCGACGGCTCACTACATGGGGATGCTCGCCACGGTCATCAACGGCCTGGCCTTGCAAGAGGCACTCGAAGGAGTCGGCGTGTCGACTCGACTTCAAACCGCGATCCGCATGGAGGGCGTGGCTGAACCGTTCATCCGCCGCCGCTGCATCCGACACCTCGAAAAGGGGCGAGTTGTGATCCTCGCCGGTGGCACGGGCAGCCCGTTCGTGACCACCGACACCGCCGCCGCACTGCGTGCTCGCGAAATCGAGGCGAACGTGGTGCTGAAGGCGACACGCGTCGACGGCGTCTATGCCGAAGACCCCGAAAAGAATCCGCACGCGGTGCGCTACTCGGAGATTTCGTTTCAGGACGTGCTCGCGCAGAACCTGCAAGTCATGGACGCGCAGGCGATTCATCACTGCAAGGAACAGAACCTGCCCATCGTGGTGTTCAATTTCCGAAAGGCGGGGAACATTGAACGCGTGATCGCCGGAGAACGGATTGGAACTCGAGTCCTTCCCGCGTCGCAGATCACGGGTGGATAGACCACCCGTGTCCTAGAATGATACATTTCTGCGGTAGCCACTCTCGCCAGAGAGTGGGTGTTTGCCGTGTGCAACCCACGGTCTGGCGACCGTGGCTACGTCGCAACTCAGGCCGCGCGAGGGATCAACCGGAGCCTCAGCATGACACAAGACGAAATTCTGTTTGACTGCGAAGAGCGGATGGACAAGGCGACGACCGTGCTGCACGGTCAATTGCAAGGCATCCGCACGGGACGGGCCACACCGGGTCTCGTCGATTCCATCCGCGTCGATTACTACGGGTCGATGACTCCGCTCAAGCAAATCGCCAGCGTCTCCTGCCCCGAACCGCAGCAGATCGTGGTTCGGCCCTACGACGCCACGCAAATCAGTGCGATGGTCAAGGCGATCCAGGCCAGCGACGTCGGCCTCACACCCAACTCGGACGGTCGCCTGATCCGTCTGAACGTGCCGTCGCTTTCGACCGAACGCCGCCGGCAACTTGTCGGCCGCGTGAAAGAACTCGCCGAAGACGCCCGCATCGCGATCCGCAACGTCCGCCGCGACGGCAACAAGCACGCCGACCAATCGCAGAAGGACAAGAAGCTGACCGAAGACGACTGCGACGCCGTGAAGGAACAGGTCCAAGAATTGACCAAGCAGTACGAAGGCAAGGTCAACTCGATGGCCGAGGCGAAAGAAAAAGAAGTCATGGACAATTAGCCTCGGAGTTTCTTGCGAAGAAATCTCGCCGAGTTGAAAGATTGTCTCCCGAGCGTCCATCTCTGTTGTGACGGGATGTTCCGATCGGCGGAACCATCCATCCGTCCGTCCAGACGCCCTCTGAGGAGCTTTCCATGAGATTCGCTTTCGTGTGCAGCGCCGCGTTGTTCATCACCGCGACCACAGCCTTCGGCCAGAATCTCGAAAGCCGCGTGAAGTCGGTTCTGCCAACGGCCGACGAGGATCGCTGGGCAAAAATTCCGTGGCATACAAATCTGGCGGAAGCTCGCGTCGAAGCCGAAAAGACAGGGAAGCCGATTCTGTTTTGGGTGATGAACGGCAACCCGCTGGGCTGTGCTTGAAACAACGCAGTCCGGGGCCGTGTTGCCCTGTCCGACCCCGAGATAGCCCGAAAGATTGAAGCCAATTTCATCCCAGCCGTGGGTGAGCACCAGTTGCTGACAGGCGGCGAGATGAGCGACTGGTGGGCAAGAACTGTCCGTGAAGCCAAACCGCAACACCAGGGCGGCTCCACGCAGGGCTATTACATTCTGACTCCCGACGGCCACGGCGTGACGTGGGACAACTACATCCCGCGACTGGAACAATTCCTCGATCGGGGCATACGAGAATACGCCCGCGCTCGGAAGGGCAAGGCGAATGTGTCACGGGCCGACGTCCGCGAATTTGCGCCGCAGGAGCCACCGGAAGGAACGTCGGTCATCCGGCTGTACACCCGCATTCGTCCGGTCCCCGAAGGGGCCGATCCGATGAATCGGTTGCTCGGGCTGGACTACATGTGGATCTTGCGCGACGAGATGCGCGACATCTTGCGTTCGACCGAGAACTCAACGCGCGAAGTTGAGATGCCGCCAACACTGGTCGCCCGGCTGACGGTGTTCCACCTGATCGATAACGTGCGTGGGCAGGTCTGGTCGTGGCAGCCTCGCGATGTGCGGAAGGCAAACTTCCGCGTGAAAGCCGCGGGCGGATCGGGTCAGACACGCAAGTTCACATTCACGGGCGACTTTGCCAAACAGTCGAGCAACCCGCCTGCGTGGACTGCTCGGGGCCACGAAGGAAAGATCGACGGCGAGTTTGAGGTGGACACGAAGACAGAGAAGATCGTGCGATTTCGAATGTTCGCCGACTGCACCGCCTGGAGCGATCAGGGAGGCAATTTCCGTCCGCCATCGGGCCGGTACAAAATTGTCACCGCCGCCATCGAAGCGACCGACGAACTGGCCCAGCAGATCGCCCCCGAACCGGCCAACACCGGCAACCATTATCTCCGCTCGCGGCTTGGCAACCGGTGACGCACGGCCAAAAGTAGACGGGTCACTCCGTGACCCGATTCTCTGACGGCGACTTGACCCGATTCTCAAGTCTCCTACCGCCGATCCAGCGGTCCGTTCGTGATCCAGTTCTCCGGCCACTCCGTGTCAGATTTCCGGTCACGGACTGACCGGTCTACTTTCGATTACGCGGATTCTCTGAAAGGTCTTGCCTCACCCCGCCATTTCTTCCTTGCGGGTCAGAGAAACAACCACGTTCGATCCAGCCATCGCGGGCCAGCACTGGATCGACTTCCCCAGTCACTTCTTCCAGGTTCACAGCCCGAGGATCCATCATGTCTCACAATTCACTTCGCTGGTCCGGTCTGCAAAGTTCAGTCAGTCAATTCGCTCGGTCGCTGCGGTGCATCTTTCAGACGCGACGCCACGCTTCACGCCGCAATCGGCGTGCGGGAGCGTACGGTTTGGTGAGCGTCGAGCGACTCGAAAACCGTGCCCTGTTGTCCGCCACGCCGATGGAGATCGGGATGAATATCGACAACGTCGTCGATTACGTCCCGAACTGGATGTTCACGGATGTGTTTCAAAGCTCGCGACCGTGGATCAGCCACTCGTTCAACACGGTCACGCGGGCGGTCGATTTCAACGGCGGAGCCAACATTCCCGTCCAAGTGGACTCGAACGGCTGGCCGACTCAGCTTGCAACGTGGACGAACGCCAGCGGACAGCTCATGCAGCAACGGCTGGGGACGTTGATGTTCCGCGAGCTGGACGGGGCGTACCCGGCCGGAACGTATCGCGTCGAGTGGGATGGAACAGGCGACGTGCAATTCAGTTTCGATGCTCGCGAGACATCGCGCGGTCGCACGAACGACGGGCACCACTTCGCGCTGCTCAACGTGACACCGGGCGGCGGCGGCATCTATCTGGTCATCAACTCGATGAGTGCCACGGACCCGATCCGCGGCATCCACGTTTGGATGCCAGACGACAACGGCCAGAGTTTCGCTGGGCAGCGGTGGCAGCCGGGTGCCAACTTCTCGCCGTTCCATCCGCTCTACAAGGAACGGCTCGACGACTTCGGCATCTTGCGGTTCATGCAGACTCAAGAGACGAACTCGTCCGACATCCGCACCTGGTCGGATCGTCGCGACGCAAATGACTCGCGGCAGAACTCGGGCAACAGCGGCTCGATGGTGAACGGCATCTCGGTCGAGCACATGGTGCAGCTCGCGAACGAACTCGACGCCGATCCGTGGTTCAACATGCCGCACATGGCCGACGACACATTCGTCCGCAACTTCGCGACGTACGTTCGCGACAACCTCGAATCGGGCCGGACGGCCTACGTCGAGTGGTCGAACGAGATATGGAACTCCGCGCCAGGCTTCGAGGCGTACTACTGGATCGCCGATCAAACGCGGTTGCCGGAGAACTCGGGGCTGACACACTGGCAGGTTGCCGGGCGTGAGGCGGCTCGCGACATGAATCTCTGGAGCGAAGTGTTCGCCGGTCAGACCGACCGCATCGTACGCACGGCGGGGGGCATGGCGGCGAATGCGTGGGTCACGGAGCGAATTGTCGAGAACATGGACGGTGCATTCGATGCGATCGCGATTGCTCCGTACTTCGGCCACAGCGACGCACAGCGAGCCAGCTACACGTCGACCACGACGGTCGATCAGATACTCACCGATTTGCGAGGCAACTTGCCCTACATCACGCAGTTCACGCTCAACAATCAGCGAATTGCCGATGAGTATTCGCGGACGCTCGGCCGCGACATCCAACTGCTCGCCTACGAGGGGGGCCAGCATCTCGACGGCCGCAATGCCGCTTATCAGAACGCCTTTTACCAAGCGGCCAAAGACCCGCGCATGGCCGACCTGACCCGCGATTATCTCCGCCAGCAAAACGCGGCGGGGCTGGACGCCTACGTCCATTACAAGCTGACCGACCGCGACCGAGCCAACCAGTACGGCCTGTTCGGAGTGCTGCTCGCCCAAGATCAACCGACGAGCGAAGCTCACGTCTATCGCACACTGCTCGAAGCGGACGCCGGCACGCTGTTCACAGCGGGGCCGACTCTGATCACGCTCAGCGTGGCCGACTCGACTGCTCACGAAACCGGACTCTTCACGGCTGCGTTCCGGGTCACTCGCGGCGGAGACCTCTCGCAGCCGTTGACCGTCAATTACTCGGTGAGCGGCAACGCGACGGCGGGAGTCGATTACGACTCGCTCAGCGGCACAGCCACATTCCCGGCGAACGAAAACACGGTTTACATCACGGTTACGCCACGAGACGACTCGACCGTCGAAGGGAACGAGACGGTAACGGTGACGCTCAACGCCGGCACGGGTTACTCCCTGATCGGCGGCGCGACTGCGACAGCCAGTGTCAGCATCGTCAGCGATGACCGGTTGGCGAACGCGCCGACCGTCAGCATCACCGCGACCGATCCGAACGCCGCTGAAGCGGGACGCGATCCGGGAGTCTTCACGATTTCTCGATTCGACGGCAGCACGGCGAATTCGTTGACTGTCTACTACCAGTTCGGTTTCCAGACGGCTCAGGCGAATGACTACGACGCGATCACGCAGAGCGTCACGCTCGCGTCCGGACAGACTGCGGCGACCGTTACGATTCGTCCGGTCGACGACACGACCACCGAAAACCGCGAGACTGTGATCTTGGTGCTCAACGACGACACGGTGAATTATCGACTGGGCAATCGCTCGGCCACGGTCAACATCACCGACAACGACAGCGTCACGCCACCGACTACGCCAGTGATCACGATCGCCGCGACCGACGCCGACGCTCGTGAAGCGGGCAACAACACTGGCACATTCACTCTGACTCGCAGCGGTGTACTGAACAACACGCTGACCGTCAGCTACACCGCCACCGGCACGGCGAGCGCGGGACCGGATTTCAACCCGCTCAGCGGTACCGCCACGTTCGCGTGGGGTTCGGCCACGACGACCATCACGGTCACGCCGGTCAACGACACGGCTGTTGAGCCGGTCGAAACCGTGATCGTCAACCTGACCGACGAAGCAACGTACGATCTCGGTGCGGACGGTTCCGCAACCGTCAACATCACCAGCGACGATGTCGCCCCCACTCTGCCGATCGTGACCATCTTTGCCACCGACGCCTCGGCCGCCGAAGCGGGACGCGACCCGGCACTGTTCACGGTGACGCGAGCGGGCGGATCGACTACGGCGGCACTCAGCGTGCGATACGCGGTGACCGGTACGGCGACGAGTGGCAGTGACTTCACGGCGCTCTCGGGCGCGGTAACGATTCCCGCCGGGCAGGCGGCCGCGACAGTGCGACTCGAACCAATCGACGACATGTTCGTCGAAAACAGCGAGACGGTGATCCTCACCCTACTCGACGGAGACGACTACGACCTTGGCACCGCATCGTCCTCGACCGCGAACATCGCCAGCGACGATGTGTCGCGGTCATTGCCGACGGTCCAGATTCTGGCCAGCGACGGCTACGCAGCGGAAACGAATATCAATCCGGCCGTGTTCCTCGTGCAGCGTAGTTCGACGGTGGGACTGAGTCAGCCGCTCGTCGTGAACTACACCATCAGCGGTACGGCCAGGAACGGCAGCGACTACACTCGGCTATCGGGGACCGTCACGATTCCCGCAGAAACGATCGGGACGACAATCGCCGTCACTCCCATTGATGATGCCGAAATCGAACAGCGAGAGACAATCATTCTGCGGCTCGCGGCCAGCCCGGCCTATCGCATCGGCACGGCCGCATCGGTCACAGCGGTGCTCGACAGCAATGACCTTCCGGTTCCGCAACGTTCCACAGTCACCATCGCCACCACCGATCCCACAGCGGCCGAAGCGGGACGCGATCCGGCGACATTCACGGTCACTCGTGCCGGCGGCGACACATCCCGGGCGCTCACGGTGTCCTACGCCGTGACGGGAGCCGCGACGAATGGCAGCGACTACTCGCAACTTTCGGGAAGTGTGACATTCGCCGCCGGTCAGACTTCGACGACGATCACCTTCACGCCGGTGGACGACACAATCGTCGAGTCGAATGAAACGGTGATCGTGACCTTGCAAGCCAATGCCGCGTACCTGCTCGATACCAGCACAACCGCCACTGGCACCATTGTCGACAACGACGCGCCGACGCAACAGCGGCTGCCTGTGCTGATGGTCATCGCCAACCAGGACTTTTACTATCAGGAGTACGGCGACACGCGACTGTCGCTGGAGGAAGCGGGCTTCACCGTGCAAGTGGCCGCGGCGACCCAGACGCTTGCCCAACCGCACGCGAACTCCGGGCAGGGAGCCGCCAGCGCCAACGTCATGCCCGACCTGACTCTGGCTCAAGCCAACGCTGCGAACTTCTCGACGATTGTATTCGTCGGCGGCTGGGGCGCGTCGTCGTATCAGTACGGATTTTCGGGAACGTACAGCAACACCGCGTACAACGGTGATCCCGCCGTCGAACGCCGCGTGAACGAGCTGATTAACGATTTCGCTCGCCAGAACAAGTACATCGCGGCGATTTGTCACGGCGTGTCGGTACTCGCTTGGGCGCGGA
>JACRIH010000382.1 GCA_016235885.1 Planctomycetales bacterium
GCGCAGCGCAGGCCCACCAGATTCCGGGACGTTGATGGTGGACCTGCGCTGCGCTGGTCCCACCCTACTTCCCGCGACGAAGATCAAGATCGGCAACGTGCAGAAGAAAATGAGTTCCGGGTCCGAGACGGCGGCCCGCGCGACGACCGCGTAGTTGATCGAACTGGCGAGGACCAGCGCAGCCCAGAATCCGGCTCGGGCCGAGAACAACAGCCGGCCGATGTGATACGTGAGCAGCACATTGGCGATGCCGAACAGTGCCGCGCCGACTCGCGTCGCGAATTCGGTTTCGCCGAAGAGCTTGAATCCGGCGATCATCACCCAGTACATGATCGGGGGCTTGTGCGCGAAGATTTCGCGGTTGAAATACGGGACGATCAGGTCGCCCCGTTCGGACATCTCCCACGCGACCTGGCCGAAGAATGCTTCGTCGTCGTCCCACAAATGCGGCACGCCGAGGTTCGTGAAGTACATCACTCCGCAGATCAACACCAGCAGAATCTGGTGCCGCCACAGGTCGCGCATGGTTCGATCTCCCGAAGAAAGGGGGCGAAATCTACTGCAAGCGCGGGAATGACACAACACGGGTTGGCGGCGGACGGATATCGTTGAGATGAGCGAAAGGGAATGTCCAATATCCAACACCCAATGTCCAATTTCCAAGGAGTTCAATTCGGCAGCCCGTCCACTGACCGGCAATTCTTGCGGCCACTTGGACATTGGAAATTGGGTGTTGGATATTGGACATTCGTTCGCCAACCAGTCGCCCTTCTCGAATTCGCATCACTCCGGCACAATGTCCGCCAGTTCGATTCCGTGGAGAGCGACCGATGTTGACCCCCTTCATTCTTTCGGCACAGCTTCTGCTTGGTGGATTCTTGATCGACCCCGCCGAGAAGGAGAAACCCATGCCCGATTCCCCACCGAAACAGTCCGCCGACGCCAAGCCCGCGGAACCCGATGCCGAACCGGCGCTGAATCCGAACGTCAAGACGAAGACGCTCGGCGGGCGACAGCTTTGGGGAGACGTGCGGTATTTCCGCGGCTGGCGGATTCAGCAGCAGGTCTACACGAAACATTACCGATTGCTCGATGCAACGGACGTGCGCCACGCTTGGGGGACGCTCGGACAATGTCAGGCCCGGTTGAAACAGGTTCGCGACGCAGAGAACTTACCGGCGATGTCCGGTGAGGCGGTGATCCTCGTTCACGGCATCATCCGCTCGTCGAAGTCGATGGCCGCGCTTCAGAAACGGTTCGAGACGGAAGGGTACACGGCCGTCCCGTTCGATTATCCCAGCACGCGGATCGACATCTCGGGTGCAGCGGACTACCTGCATCAGGTGATCGAAAACCTGGGTGGCATCGAGAAGATTCATTTCGTCTGCCACAGCATGGGCGGGTTGGTTGTCCGGGCGTACACGGCCAAGCATCACGATGCTCGCGTCGGCCGAGTCGTGATGATTGCGACTCCCAACGTCGGCGCGGAACTGGCGGACAAGCTCAAGGCCAATGCGATCTTCAAGCTGGTGCTGGGGCCGTCCGGACAGCAACTGACGAGCGAAGAGGCGGGCTTCATCGCATCGCTGCCGGTGCCCGATCTGGAATTCGCCGTGATCGCCGGCGGGCGGCTGACCGACGACGGCTACAACCCGCTCGTTCCGGGTGATGACGACGGAACCGTGAGCGTCGACAGCACGCGCCTCCCCGGCGCCGCCGACTTCATCGTGCTGAAGGGACTGCACACGTTTCTGACCAGCCAACCGGAAGTGCTCGACGCATCGGTGAGATTCCTCAAGGAAGGCCGCTTGCGAACTGAAGGGGTACCGGAATCAATCCCGAAGGCCACACCGAAGTAGGATGCGTGAAACGCACCAATTTCGACTTTGTGTCCCGTAGGAATGAGATTGAACGCCAAGAGAAGGCGGCTCGCAAGAAGTCAACCGGGAAGACTTGAGCCGGAAAGCAGGACATTGTGGAGTATCCATTTGAGTATTGTGCCCTGCGCTATCTCCTGCTGTGGGGGCAGGAGGAAAAAAAACTTCACAATGGGATGACAGGGTCTGAACCGACCAAAGTCTTGCATAAGGCGCTTCATTACTTTCGAGTCTCGCGGAGCTTCAAAGGTATCGGCGACGGGCAGAAGGCAACGCAAATCCTCAACGCGGTTGTAGACATTGGCGAGAATTCGACACTTGAGCCTGAAAACAAAGTGATGAACCTCGCGAAGCGGTTCCAGGGTGAATTTGACCGCCTCAATGTCTCTGCCGCATCAAAACTCTTGTGGCTCCGTTACCGTCACCCATTCGTCATCTACGATGCTCGCGCCGTTTCCACGCTTCAGAAACAATTCGACCACGACTTCGACAAGGGAGACTATGTCGCATACTGGAAGGCATGGCATGAAGAATACGGCAAGCACCAAGGTGCGGTGAAAGAGGCGGCGGCGCGTCTTAAGGAACTTCAGCCATTCGTTTCGACGTGGCACCAGTCCGAAGGTTCACTGACGACGATGGCACAAGAGCCTTGGTTTCTCGAACGGGTGTTCGACATCTACTTATGGGAATGCGGCGGCAAGAATGGGTGAGCGATTAAAATAATTGCCGTGTTATGGCTGACCTACGGGTACGCCGTGAACGGCAGGCCAAACGTGTCGGCGACGGCTTTGTTCGTGAGGCGGCCGCTGACTGCGTTGATGGCGTTGGCGAAGGCGGGGTCGCGGGCCGCGGCGGCGTCGAGGCCGTGGGCGGCGATGCGGAGGACGTAGGGCAGCGTCACGTTGCACAAGGCGTAGGTGCTCGTGCGACCGACCGCGCCCGGCATGTTCGTCACGCAGTAGTGAACGATGTGGTCCACGATGTAGGTCGGGTGAGAATGCGTCGTCGGCCGCGCGGTTTCGACGCAGCCTCCCTGATCGATGGCCACGTCGATAATCACCGCGCCCGGCTTCATCAGTTTCAAGTCGTCTCTCGTCACGAGGCGCGGGGCGCGGGCCCCTTCGATCAGCACGGCTCCGATCACGAGGTCGGCTCGCTGAAGCTGATCGCGGATGTTGTGCCGGTCGCTGAAGAGCGTGTTCACGTTGGCCGGCATGATGTCGTCCAGATATCGCAGGCGGTCCACGTTAATGTCGAGGATGTTGATGTCCGCACGAAAGCCCGCGGCGATGCGAGCCGCATTCGTCCCGACGACGCCTCCACCGAAGATCGTGATGTGCGCCGGTGGCACACCGGGGACGCCGCCGAGCAGAATGCCGCGACCCTCCTGCGGCCGTTCGAGATACTTTGCCCCTTCCTGAATGCTCATCCGACCGGCCACTTCGCTCATCGGCGTGAGGCACGGCAAGTCCCCTTTCGGCCCGCGCAACGTTTCGTAAGCCACGGCCGTCGCGCCGGTGGCGAGGAAATTTCGAGTCAACTCTTCGCTGGCGGCGAAATGAAAATAGGTGAACAGCACCTGCCCCGGCCGCAGTCGCGCGAACTCGGCGGCTTGTGGTTCCTTGACCTTCACAATCAGGTCCGCCTGAGCGAAGAGGTCGGCAACCGACGCGACGATTTCCGCCCCGTTCTCACTGTACTGCTCGTCCGTGATCCCGCTGCCGAGGCCGGCTCCCTGTTCGATGAGCACGCTGTGGCCGGCTCGGGTCAACTCGTAGGCACCGACCGGCAGCATTCCGACCCGATACTCATCCTGCTTGATCTCGCGTGGGACTCCGACGATCATGGCGTTCGCTCCTGGGTGATGAATGAAACGAACGGCATTTCACCAACGCATGCGACGACGTGCAATGCTGCGAGTGTCCTCTCGTCCCTTTGGGAATGGATCAACTGAAAAGGGCCGAGTCATACAAGATTTACCTCGCAAACGATTGTTGGGAGACGTTGGCCCCTCGCCACCCCAATCCCCTTCCTCAACTCAGCGTAGATGTGTAGAGACCAATGCCTTCAGGGAGAGAGGGACCGGGGGTGAGGGAAAATTCGAAACAAGGAACTTATTTCGTATCCGATCTAAATCGAGGTCATCGCATGAACATGAACCTGGACATCCTCAAATCCACCACTCGCCGCCACTTCTTCGGCCAGGCGGGAGTCGGCATCGGAGCCGTTGCACTCGGATCGATGTTGGGGCGCGAGGGACAAGCGGCGCCGGCGGTTTCTGCGGCCGAGGCGATGAAGGCTCGGACGGCAATGCGGCCGGCGAAGGCGAAGCGGGTGATCTATTTGCACATGGCTGGATCGCCTTCGCAGCTTGATCTGTTTGATTTCAAGCCGACGTTGCAAAAGTTCAGCGGGCAGAAATGTCCGCAGGAACTGCTCGATGGGAAGCGGTTCGCGTTCATCAAGGGAGTGCCGAATCTGCTTGGCACGCCATTCAAGTTCGCAAAGCATGGGCAGTCGGGAGCCGAACTGAGCGAACTGCTTCCGGGTCTGGCCCGAGTCGCGGACGATGTGGCGATCGTGAAGTCGATGACGACCGAACAGTTCAACCACGCGCCGGCGCAATTATTTTTGCACACGGGGCAATCGCAGTTCGGCGGGGCGTCTCTGGGAGCGTGGGCCACGTACGGGCTGGGTTCGGAATCGCAGAACCTGCCTGGTTTCGTGGTGCTGGCCAGCGGCGGGAAGACACCGGACGCGGGAAAATCGGTCTGGGGGAATGGCTTCCTGCCGTCGATTTATCAAGGTGTGCAGTGTCGCAACACGGGAGAACCAGTGCTCTACGTCACGAACCCACCGGGGCTGGATCGGGCGGGGCGACGCGAGACGCTCGACACGCTGCGAGCACTCAACGAATTGCAGGCCGCGACGGTCGGCGACCCCGAGACGTTGACTCGCATCGAGCAATACGAACTGGCGTTCCGCATGCAGATGTCGGTCCCCGAGGTGATGGATATTTCGCGCGAACCGCAACACATCCTCGACTTGTACGGCGCGAAGCCCGGCCACAAGTCGGCCGCCGATGGGGCGGATGATCCGCGTCCCGGCTACACCGGCAGCGACGCGGCGTTTGCCAACAATTGCCTGCTGGCTCGACGGCTGATCGAACAGGGGGTGCGGTTCGTGCAGCTCTTCGATTGGGGCTGGGACCACCACGGCGTTTCGCCGGGGGAAGACATCGTCGGCACGCTGCCGATCAAGTGCCAGCAAATTGACCGGGCCGTGTCCGGCTTGCTGACCGACCTCAAGCAACGCGGACTGCTGGATGAAACACTTGTCGTGTGGGGTGGCGAATTCGGTCGCACGCCGATGCAGCAGAACAATCGCCCCGATGTCACGTGGCTCGGTCGCGATCACCACCCGTTCGCGTTCACAATGTGGCTGGCTGGTGGCGGGGTCAAGGGTGGGCAGACGTATGGCGAAACCGACGACTTGGGCTACTACATCACGCGCGACAAAATGGACGTTCGCGACTTGCAGGCGACGATCCTGCACCTCTTGGGCCTCGACCCGTGGACGTTTGCGTACACGTTTCAGGGCCTCGAAAACCGGCTGATCGGTCCGGAGGGGAAAGCGAAGTTGCACCCGCAATTGCTGGCGTGATGACCTGTATTTCAGAAATGTCTCAAAGCCGAACCGCGGTCCGCCCGAGTATCGAATCGTTATCACTTGTGCCAATCACTTGACGGATCGTAAAGCCGTTGGGGACGACTCGACTGGGTTGGACAATGTCGTCGCGGAATTGTTTGCGAAAGGATCTGAGCGAGTCCTTCGAGTGTGCCCGGTGACCGGTGGTTTTGGGAACAAAGAATAGCAATCTCAGCGGCCCCCGCCCCCATTCTCGCCAGTCCGTGGCTTAGACCGTTTCTCGCAAGCCGCCGGTTGCATCGTCTGTGTCGACTGTACGAATTCGGAAGCCTGTGCGGATTCCGTATCGGGGAACTGTGCGGAATCGGGCACCGTGTTTGCTTTTGGCAACAGGCATGAATTCCCGCGAGTCCCCCGCGGAGTTTGAATCATGGAGATTCCGTTCCGATGCACGTGCCACTTGTCGACCTGCAGGCTCATCACCAGCCGATCCGCGACGAACTGTTCGCCGCGTGCGAGCGGCTGATCGAGCGCGGGCAGTTCATTCTCGGCCCCGGTGTCGAACAATTCGAAGCCGGTTTCGCGTCGTTCATCGGTTCGCGAAACTGTGTCGGGTTGAACAACGGCACCTCGGCGTTGCATTTGGCTCTGCGGGCGTGCGGCATCGGGCCGGGCGATGAAGTCATCACGACGCCGCACACGTGGATCAGCACGAGTTGGGCGATCGCCTACGTCGGCGCGACGCCGGTGTTCGTGGATATCGACCCCGTGACGTGGACGCTCGATGCATTGCTGGCCGCCGGTGCGATCACACCTCGGACCAAGGCGTTGCTGCCAGTCCATCTGTACGGTCAGGCGGCGGATCTCACGCGCCTCGAAGAACTGGCGCGCGACCACGACCTCGTGCTGATCGAAGATGCCGCGCAGGCGCATGGGGCACGACACGATGATCGGCGAGTCGGCTCGATCGGCCGCGTCGGTTGCTTCAGCTTCACTCCCGACAAGAATCTCGGCGCGTTCGGTGAAGGAGGAGCCATTGTCACCGACGACAACGACATCGCCGCACACGTCCGCCGGTTGCGCGATCACGCGCAGACGTCTCCGCATCAGCACGTCGAAATTGGATACAACATGCGCATGGAGGGACTGCAAGGAGCTGTGTTGTCCACCAAGTTGCCGTACCTCGACCGCTGGAACGATCAACGCCGCCGACACGCCCGGCGTTATAATGAACAGCTTCGTGACGTTCCCGGGCTCGTGTTGCCGCAGGCCACGGACCCCGACGCCCACGTCTGGAACATGTACGTCGTGCTGGTGGAATCGATGGACCGGGAAGCCTTCCGAAAGCGGCTCGCCGACCGCGGCATCTCCACGGCGGTCCACTATCCGACCCCCGTGCCGTTTCAACCCGTGTTCGCGCACCTCGGCTACCGGCGCGGCGATCTCCCAATCGCCGAGCACGTCATGCATCACTGCGTGTCGCTGCCGATGTTCCCGGAACTGACCGACGAGCAGATTCTCGCCGTGACCGACGCGATCCACGCCTGCCTGATGCCGGCGAAGCGAAGAGTGTTTGCCTGACACCGTTGCCTTGTGGCCGAGTCGCTCCGCGTCTCGGCGACCGGGTCACGGAGTGACCCGGCCACAAAGGCGCGCAGGGTGACAGCAAACTGGAGAATAGTAATACAAACCAGTCGTAATCACGCGAGGATATCGCGGACGACGTGGCCGTGAACGTTGGTGAGTCGGCGGCGAATGCCGTTGTGGTAGAACGTCAGCCGCTCGTGGTCGATCCCCAGCAGGTGCAGCACCGTTGCGTGGAAGTCGTACCAGTTCACCACGTTTTCGACCGACTGATAGCCGAACTCGTCCGTCGAACCATAGGCCATGCCCGGCCGGAGACCCGCACCAGCCATCCAGACCGAGAAACCGTTCTGGTTGTGATCGCGGCCAATTCCGAGGATCCCCTCGGCTGACTGCGTGAACGGCGTGCGACCGAACTCGCTGGTAAAAACAACGAGCGTGTCGTCCAACATCCCCCGGCGTTTGAGATCGCGGAGCAGCGCGGCCAGCGGCTGGTCGATCCGTTTGGCTTCGGTGCCGTGCCGCTCGACCATGTTTTCGTGCGCGTCCCAGTTGATGCGTGGCGAGCCGAATGCACCGCCGGAAAAAATCTGCACGAAGCGGACGCCCCGTTCGAGCAGCCGCCGCGCGAGCAGGCAACCTCGCCCGAAGTCGGCGGTGTCCGGCAGGTGCAGACCGTACAACTCCTGCGTTTCCTTCGTCTCGCGATCCAGCGCGGCGACTTCGGGAACGGCGAGTTGCATCTTGGCCGCGAGTTCGTAGCTGCGGATGCGCGCGGCCAGCGCGTCGTTTTCTCCGGACGCATCGAGATGCCGCTGGTTGATCTCCGCGAGCAACCGGCGACTGGCCAAATCGGTCGCCGACGTGATGGGCCGCGCGGGAAACAGGTCGCTGATCGGCGTCCCCTTGCTGCGAATCACCACGCCTTGATGCCGCGCCGGCAGGAAGCCGTTGCTCCAGTTGATGGAGCCTCCGGCTGGAAAACCTCGAGTGTCGGGAATCACGACATACGCTGGCAGTTCATCGGTTTCGCTTCCCATGCCGTACGACATCCACGATCCGACGACGGGAAAACCATTCAGCCGAAAGCCGGTGTTCGCCTGAAATGTTCCCGGCGTGTGATTCGACGTTTCGGCGACCATCGAGCGCACGACGGTCAGCATGTCCGCCACGCCCGCGAGGTGTGGAAACAGATCGGACACCCACAGGCCGCTCTCGCCGCGTTTCCGGAAATCCCAATCGTTCTTCCGCAGCAAGCCCACCTGGCCGAAAAACACGTCCGGTCGCTCTTTGGCCGGCATTGGCTTGCCGTGATATTTTTCCAGCGCGGGCTTGTAGTCAAACGTGTCGACCTGACTGACACCGCCGCAGGCGAAGACGTGGATGACACGGCGAACTTTCGGCGTGTGATGCGGCGGTGCATCGTCTGCCTCACCGGCAACCGGTGCCGCATGCAATCTGTCGTCTTTCGCGAGCAGTGACAACAGCGCGGCCCCGCCGAGTCCACCCGGAACCCACGACAACCAGTCGCGCCGCGTCCCCTCGTGCGGCAAGAATTGCGTCTGCCGATCGTGATCGTTCAACGTTTTCGCGATGTGATTCGCACTCGCGTCGGCATCGCGGCTGGTGACGTCGGTCATGTCGATCCGCCTCTCGGAAGGTGGCTTCAATACGGGACTTGAGCATATCCACACATCCTGGCTCCTGCCAGCCGCCGCCAGCCGCCACGAGGGCAAACTGATCGGTATCGGCATCGACATGAATCCGTCTTGACCAAAAATTCGGTTTTCAATAAATACCCGCCCTCACTTCTTCGCTCTCGCAATCACGTCACGAACTCGGGGACCTCGCCCATGTTGCCTCGCACTTTTTTACGCGCGTCGACCGTCTGCGGTACCATTTTGCTGACCCTGTCTGGCGGTTCCGCCTGGGGACAGTGGTTCAACCCGTGCTGTGCTCCGGTGCGGCCGATTTGTCCGATTCCGGTCGCTCCGCAACCCTGCTACCAAACTGTTCCGGTCACGGAACTGCGCAGGGTTCCCGTCATCGAATACACAAAGGTTCCCATCACCGAGTATCAAACCGTCCAGGTGCAGGAAGAGGTGAAGGTGCCGACGGTCGAATACCGCGACGTCAAGCAGGTCGTGCAACGGCCGGTTTACGAAACGAAATACGTCGAGCAACCGTACACCGAGTACCGACAGGTGGTCGAAACCAAGACCACCGAAATTCCGACGATGCAGTACCAGACCATCACCGAACACGTCACACGGCAGCGCGACTGCGGCCGGTGGGTGACGCAATACCATCAGCGGCCGAAGATGAGTGCGTGCGATTACGACAATCGCCCGGACTTGTTCGGATCCCTCAATCGACTCGGCTACAACGCACGGATGGCGTTCACTCCGTCGGTGCAGACCGAACGCGTCTACGTGCCGAATGTCGTCGCGGAGGCGATTCCGATTCAGCGGCAGGTTGCGGTTCAAGGCAGCCGGAGCGTGAACTACCAGGTGTCGCGCCTGGTGCCACAAACGACGACCCGCAGGGTCGCCGTCAACGAAGTCAAATACGTCAACGAAGAGATCACGACCAAGCAGGCCGTGACAGTCATGAAACCGAAAACAGTCACTGTGATGAAGACGATGCCCGTGACCGTCATGCGTGAGCGCCCGGTCACTGTGATGAAAGAGCAATCGGTCACCGTGCTGCGAACGGTCCCCACGGGATCGGCCTACGCTTTCGGTCCGACTCCGGCCGGAACGCGGACAGCGTTGCAACCGGTGCCCGATCCAATCGCAATTCGCCCGAAGACCGAGCCGAAAACATCCATTCCAGTTCGCCCCGCCAAGCCGACAGGCAAAACTGACGACCCATTCGGGAGTGAAACGATTCAGGAGTCGGAACCGAAAAAGCTGAGCGATCCGGCGTCGATGCGACTGCCGGGACGAGACGAATCACGAAGAGAAGTGCCGGCGCTGGCCGAGGCCGATAACGCTCCGACCGAAGTTCGCGCGAAACCGATCTTCATCGCCGCTCCGGCTTCATCGCTGCGAATCGGTCAGTGGGTGGCTCGCAAGAGTACACTGCCTCACAACGATGTCGTCGATCGAGAGGCAGCCATTTCCATCGCGGAGACGGATACGACGCGGCGGTAGGCAGAAGACAAAACCCAAGCTCACAAAAAAGGCCCGGCTTCTCGCAGAAGCCGGGCTTTTTGATTTGTGAATGTCACTCAGATCGCTGCTGGCGTTCGCGTGTCACGAAGCAATGCCGCTTGTTGCAAGACGTCGAGCAAGTCACTGTCGTCCGACCGCTCTCCAGTGACGCGAATCGCACCATCCTGCACCGCCTGCTGAACTGTCGTGTCTCCCTGAACGAGGATCGCGAACGAGTCCACATCCAGATGAAACGTCGCAGCACATCGCTCCGCCAGTCCGACCTCGGCTCCGACGACGAGCCCATCATCGACCTGGACGCGCCACTGACCACCTCCGTGTCCGGTGATGTCCAGCCCGAACTCGATGTAATGTTCGCGTTTGGGCAACTTGGCTCCCGCTTTGATGAGGGATTTGAAATGCGTTGCCGTGTCGAAATCCGGCTCGGTCACGCGCACCCGCGGACTGCCGAAATTCACGCTCTTGGCCCATTCGGCCATCATCAGCAACATGCTGCGATCAACATGCGGGCACGGCAGGTGACGCGCGGCGGTCTGCGTATTGGTGCTGTCGAACGTCGGATCATCGCGCCAGTAGGAGTTGTAGATGCTGATCAGGTCGTGGAACATTTGTTCCTGCTCAGTCATGTTTTCCATCTTGGCGTGCGGACCGAGGAAATTCACCCCGTACCAGCCGGTCGCCTGCTCCAGCACGTCCGCGAACAACCGCATGGTGATCGGTCGCCGCGGTGTGAGGTGATAGGTGACGCCATGATGTTCCGAATGGGACACGACATGTGCCATGACTGCCGAGACCCAGTCCACCGGCACAAGGTTCTTCGTCTCGAAGCCTTCGAGTTCGAATCGTCCCGACGAGAAAATGTGCCCGGTTTCGTTCCTTGGTTCCGTCGATACCAATGTCGTGATGAGTTGCAGTGGCGCGTAGAAGCCGTGGTACGTGGTCGTGTAGCCATTGACCGCGTCGCCGATGATAATTGCCGGGCGGAACACGGTCACGCTTTTGAGAAAGTCAGACGACCGGACCATCTTCTCAGCCGCCACTTTGCTTTTCTCGTAGTCATTGGAAGGAGTCTGGCCGACATCGAGTTCGGACTCCAAGATCCGTCCCGTGCGAAGTCCACACACGTACGCTGTGGACACATGGTGGAAATGGCTGATGCCGGCCTCGCGGCACATATCGAGGACATGCCGCGTCCCTTCGACATTGGACCGCCACGGTTCGGCTTCCGGCCCCGTGCTATGAAACGTGAGGCTGGCGGCGTTGTGCAGCATGGTGTCACAATTTTCAGCGACCCACCGCAAGCTGCGCGGGTCCAGCCCCAAATCGGGTTCACTGATGTCTCCCTCCAGCACGACTGGCCGCGAGAGGCTGCGTCCAAGTTGCACCTCCCAGTATTGCATCACTGCTTCAACACGCTGCTGCGCCGCAGCCCGGCGTGTCGGTCGCACCAATACCGCCAAGGGAATCTCCGCCAGCAGCAAATCCTTGATGAGGTAGCGTCCAAGCAGTCCGGTAGCTCCAGTCAGAAGATGATACGACATTGTTGACAATCCTCTCGTATTCAGCCTGTAGAATCCGCCTCTGGGAGAGACCACCGCAATTCGGCTCGCCGGCATCACGGAACTCGGATTCCCGTCGTGATTCGCAATCAACGAGTGTAGTGAGGCCCAATGTGAGTCTCAACGGCATTCCGTCGCTCCGGGCGGCCGGACGACAAACTTCCCCAAGGCCCGTGCGGGACGGTTCAACTGTGGAACCTGTGGGGATTTTGGGGGGAATCGCGATGCGTCACATCACGCGATCCAAGGCCAGCGTGGTGGGATGACGCGATTTTTCGGGAGCCGCGTGTGGTGCCGCCATTGGCACCCTGCGAGGCTTCATCCTGACGGGCATCACACACAGCAGGGCGGGGAGCAGGACCAGCCCACCAATGAGCGACGTCAGGAGCAGCACGGCCATGAGCAGACCGAACTTTGCGGTCGGCAGAAACTGACTAAGTCCAAGCGCCAGCATCCCAATGCTCGACACCACGATGGACTCGAAAATCGGCCCGCCCGTCGACAGCAGAGCGGTCAGGACGGCCGACTGCGGATTCTTACGCAGTTCACACTGTTCCTGATACCGCACGAGGAAGTGGTACGTCCCGTCCACAGTGATTCCCAGCGCGATGCTTCCGGTCATCATCATGCCAATGTCCACCGGGATCCCCAGCCAGCCGAGCAAACCAAACACGATGCCGATCGGGGCGAGGTTCGGGATGATCGCCAGGCAAGCCATGCGCACCGAACGGAGCGACAGGATCATCACGACCATGATGACACCCAGTGCCGACGAGAAGCTCTTCCAGAACCCTTCGAAAATTTCCCGCTGTGCTCCCTCGAGCAGCGGTGCAATCCCGGTGAATCGAATCGGAGCGCTGGCGGTGACGGCTTTCAGGTCGTCGAGGATCTGCGCGTGAGTCATCCCCGCGTCGGACTTGATTCGCGCCGAGATGCGCCACAGGCGCTCGCCATCGCTCAGGTATTCGTTGTCACTGTACTGCGACTCGGCCTTCTTCAAGGTGCGAGCGAGCGCCAGCGGATTGTCGGGCATTTCGGTCGGGAAGAAACTCGCCAGCGACAGCGTATGCCGCACGGCGCGATGGGCGCGAATCCGCTGTTCGAGATCGCGGACTTTCGCCAGGCGTTCGACGAACGGCTCGTCCTTCTCGCCGAAATCGATCACGGCCTCAATCGTGTTGACGTTCGTCAGTTCACGTTCGACGCGACGAACATCCGTCAACACACGATCCTTCGACGGCAGAAAGTCCAGTGGGTTGATGTGTGATCGCAGCCGCGCGACGCCCCACAAACTGAGCATCACCACGACTGCCGAACCTGCCACCACCCAGCGGCTGTGTCCGAGGAACCACCGCCCGACGCGGGCAAAATCAAACCCCGCCGGGCACTCCTTCGCCACACACGTTTCCGGCCAGATCGTCAGCAACGCCGGGGTGATCACCAGTCCCGTCAACATCGCCACGACGGCCCCGAGTGCCGCCGCGTAGCCGAATTGATTCACCGGCAGGATGTTGCTCACCGACACCGAGAACAATCCGATCGCAGTCGTGATCAACGACATCGCACACGGCTTCCACGACAGCCGCAACATTTCGCTCAGCGGGTCTTTCTTATCCAGCGACGACGCGTAGTAATGGACGACGTGGATCGACGCCTCGAGCGTGAACATCATCACCATCACCGACAACGCGCCGAGGATGAAGTTCATCTCGCCACCAAAGTAGTACAGAATCGTGAGCGTGACATGGATGGCCCAGACCGTCAGACCAAGAATCGCCAGCGTCAGCCGCCAGTTCCGAATCCAGTAGTGCAACAGTACGAGGCAGAAAAACAACGTGAGGTAGAAATATTTCTGGTTCTCCGCCTGGCCGCCGAGTTTGTCGAGCCGCGTCACGACGACCGGCGCGCCCGCGATGCAGACTTCGTGACCGCGAAGCTGGCAGTATTCCAGTTCGCGGTAAATCGCGGCGACCGTTCCTTTGCGATCCTTGATCCCCTGATCCGACAGCAGCGCGATCAAGCCAATCATCCGCCCGTTGTCGGACAGTGTCAGACCTCTCAACCGCTGCGTGGCCTCTTCCTCCGGAACTCCCATCTCTCGCATGATCTTGATCAGCCGTTTCGGCGACCAACATTTGCGAATGCCGTGTACGCGGTCGAGCCGCCCGCAGACCGCATCCACGAGCGGATCGTCCAGTTCCCGGTTCTCCAACCCGATCAGAATCGTTTCTTCAACGCCGAAATCACGCTTGAAGCGTTCGTACGTCGCTCGAACCACCGACTCCTTCGGCAGCCAAGTTTCGATGTCGTTGTTGTTCGGGAGCTTCTGGGCCTGGAGGAAAAAGAACGGCGTGGATAACGCCACCAGGCACAACAGAACTCGGCTTTGCTTCTTGTAGAAGTTGGAAAGCATGTCGGAGTGTGGGTCGTGTTCCAGGTCGAGAGCGCGGCGAGTGCGCGGAATCACCACGGGAGATTGGTCGGTCAGCCCAACCCGTGGCGGAAATGGAATTGTCTGTCCGCGGCCCGCGGTGACAATTCCGGTGGAAGAAGCGGCGGTACAAATAGCTATCGTGCGACGCACGGCGCGCGGGTCAGCCCATTTCACTTGCCGCCCGTTCTTCGGAAATCCCCCGTCTTGCCAAGGCGCACGATCGACAAAGCCTCACGACTCCGCAAACGTGGTCAACCTTCGCCGACCGCGAACCTTCCCGCCGTTCGGTTGTGCGGTCCAACCGCGCCAAGTATGCTCCCGCCGATCCCCCACAGAGACCGCCCACTCGAATCAGTCTTCATTTTCGGGAGCGCTTGCCATGCAGACGACGCAACAGTCCGCTTCAACCTCCGGCGATCTTCCTCGACGCGACTTCCTGAAGACCCAAGCCGGTGGCCTCGCCGCTGCGGGGTTGTTCGGCGGCCTCGCGGTCGAATCGGCTCTCGGCTTCGCGGCGAATGACACGCTGAACGTGGCGTGTCTCGGCACAGGCGGCCGCTGTCGCCGACTGATGCAGTCGCTGCGGGAAATCCCCGGCGTGCGAATCGCCGCCATCTCCGACATCTATGATGTGCATCTGGCCGAAGCGGCCAAACTTGCCGATCCCCAGGCGATTCAGTCAAAGCAGTTTGAGAAGTTGCTGGAACGCAAAGACATCGACGCGGTCCTCATCGGCAGCCCCGATCACTGGCACGTGCCGATGACAATCGCTGCGTGTCAGGCTGGCAAGGATGTGTACGTCGAAAAACCACTCACGCACTCGCTGGCGGAAGGCAAGGCGGTGATTGCCGCTCAAAATCAAAGCCGCAAGATCGTCCAGGTCGGCATGCAGCAGCGCAGCATGCCGCACATTCAGGCCGCGCGAGAAATCATCCAGTCCGGTGGAATTGGCAAGGTCCACAAAGTGCATCTCACGTGGAACCGCAACGCAGCCCGGTTCCGTCGCGACCCGCTCAACATCGATTCGAAACAGGTCAATTGGAAAGCGTTCCTCGGCAACGCTCCCAATCAGGCATTCGACGAATACCGGTTCCGTCAATGGCGCTGGTTCTGGGATTTCGGCGGCGGCATCCTGACCGATCTAATGGTCCACTGGATCGACGTCGTCCACTGGATCATGGACGTGGATCATCCGCTCGCGGCCACGGCCCTCGGCGATCATTTCGCCGCCGCCGGCGTGTGGGAAACGCCCGACACGATTCAGTGCGTGCTGAGATATCCCAATGACTTCCAAGCGTACTTCGAGGGAACGTTCGTCAACGCCCGTAATGGCGCGATGGTCGAATTCATGGGAAGTGACGCCACGCTGTACCTCGACCGCGGGCGGTACGAAGTCCATCCGGAGCGGAACAAGAAGGTTCAGCCACGCGAGATGATCCTCGGCACCGGCCCGCGCGGAGCCGACTTTTACGACAAGCCCGAGGGCGAAACGCTGCACCTCACGAATTGGGTGGAGTCAGTCCGTAGTCGCAAACCGCCGCTCTGCCCGGCCGAAGCCGGCGTCGGTGCCGCCGCCGCGGCGCATCTCGGGAACATCGCCTACCGCGGTAACAAAGTCGCAATGTGGGATGCGGCTCACTGAGGGTTCAACACCGCGTCGGCCGGGGTCGCGGTTCCGGTTCCAACTTCACGGCTGGGCAGAACCTGCACCGGAACCTCGATGACCGACGTGGCCCCTTCAACCGGTGTGGTCGGCTTCGGCTCTCCTGTCGTCGGCGGGTTCTTTCGTTCGACATCACAGCACAATTCGGCGATCGATTCGGCCACAGGCTTTTGCGTGTATTTTGACGTCGCAGTGTACCCGCTGCAGGTAACCTTCCCCTGCGCCTCGTAACTTTGATCGAGGCTGCGAATGGCCTTGGCTAATTCGCAAAACTCGTCGTTGACGGCGGTCGAAACCGTGCTCAACCCAGCCGTCATGGCCACCACACCAACCGTCGCCACTGTGACCAGTTCGGCGGACACCATCACACCCGATTCGTCTGCAAAAAACGCTCGCACGATCGACATCATCCGCTCCTTTGTCTGGAGGTCCGGCAATCGACCACGGCGAGCAACGCTACCCGCGCAGGTCCGATTGTAGGGGATGTACCGATCGTAGCGGACTTTACATAATGTTCAATATAGACAACATGGGGTATTTGGATTATTTGTCAATTTGTCCAAATTAAGAAGCATTTCAGCCAGAATTGTGTACGACTACAACTGGCCTCGGTAACGGACAAACCCTTCCAAAGCATAGAATTCCGGCAATCCAAGACGATTGTAAATTGCTGCCGTGTTCTTCGTCCGATCCTCAGCCCGGACCCAAAACTCTCGCTTGTCGGCACCGGGAAACAATGCCGAGTCCTTTTGCGATTCGTGACGGAAGATCGCCTGCTTCTTTTGCTCGACCAGTTCCGGACTGAGCGGTACGGCCCGCTCGATTTCATGCGGCTCGTACTCCTGCCAGGCTCCCCGGTAGAGCCACACTTCAGGTCGCAATCCCTCGGGATCGACCACCTGCAGAGCTTTCAAAATGGCTTGAGCACACATGCGGTGCGTACCGTGCGGGTCGGACAGGTCGCCGGCCAAATACACTTGGTCCGGTTTCAATTCCCGCAGCAGCTTGGCAATGATCTGCACATCGGCCTCGCTGATCGGCAACTTCTTGACTGTGCCGGTGTGGTAGAACGGCAGGTCAAGAAAGTGGAGTCTGTCGGCTGGTACACCCGCCACTGCGGCGGCATGGGTTGCCTCAGTTTTCCGAATCAGCGATTTCACATTCAGCACTTCTGCCGAATCGGGCTGCCCCGGTTTCTTTCTGGACATGTCTTGCCGCATCTGGCCGAGCAACTGGCGACTCGTATCCGACTGCAATCCAAACATCGACAGGAATTCGACCACGTATTCAATTTGCCGCAGGGCATCGTGATCGAACACAGCGATGTTGCCGCTCGTCTGGTACGCGACATGGATGTTGTGACCCTGTCCGGCGAGTGTGATGAGTGTGCCGCCCATCGAGATCACGTCGTCATCGGGGTGCGGGCTGAGAACGAGGACTGTTTTGCAACCGTCGCCCGCGGGCTGCGTGCAGATCGTCCCCATCAACTCGTCAAACAGCCGATGGCGAATCTTTTCGATCGGGCCGCGTTCGCGCAACAGGTCGGTCAGATGGTTTTCCATGAAGTCGGAGTTGCTGAGCTTCTGGATCGGCTTGCCAACTTCTTCACACAGCCAGAGGACGGCTCGCTTTTCCATTGGCGGCGTCCACTCCACGCGCCCGACGTGCCAGGGCAGTTTGATCGCCGTGAGTTCGCTGGCGGCGGCCGCATCGAGAACGAACACGGCTGACGGGTGCTTTTGCAAAAAACTCGCCGTGACATCGTCGGTGACTTCGTCTTCCACGGCTCGGCGAACGACTGACGCTTTGTGTTCGCCGAGGGCCATGATGATGACCTTCTTGGCTTGCAAGATGGAATCGACTCCCATCGTGATCGCCTGCGGCGGAACATTTTCTTCGCCGAAGAAATCGCTGGCCGCGTCGCGACGCGTCGTCGGGTCCAGTGTCACCAGCCGCGTGAGACTGTTTCGCGAAGAACCTGGTTCGTTGAACCCGATGTGCCCCGTGCGGCCGATTCCCAACAACTGCAATTGAATTCCGCCGAACCGTTCGATTTTTCGCTCGTACTCCTCGCAAAACACATCCACCTCGTCGCGCGGAATGTTCCCCTCCGGGATGTGAATGTTCTCGGCCGGAATGTTGACGTGGTTGAAAAACACCTCGTGCATCCAGCGGTTGTAGCTTTGGATTTCGTCCGGGCTGATCGGGTAATACTCGTCCAGGTTGAAACTGACGA
>JACRIH010000036.1 GCA_016235885.1 Planctomycetales bacterium
ATCGTCAGTGAACCGCCGCGATTGGGGCGATGGCATCGACGACTCGACAACCGCAGGAACGTGTTTCTTGCTCATGGCGAACTCCTTTCAGGGGACCATTCTCGCACCCCCGCTGGAATCCGTCATTCCTGGGCCATCGCAGTGTTCAGCGACGATTCGACGGTTTATCGAGGCAGGCTAGCGAGCAAGTGCGACGCGAGCTTGGGCCTTGAATTGCTCGGAAACGTGTTCAGCGGCTAGCACCCGCGAGTAGTCCTCGTTGGCGAAGTTCGCTCTTCCGAATGAAGTGCATAGTTGTGCGCGAAGCAACAGAGCCGTCGCCCAAAGATCCCAAGGGATTCCCGGTAGTTGGACGGCCTCGGTCAGGGCAACATGGATGTCATCGGGATCTCCGCGAACGCGCATCCTTTCTTGGGCATGTCGAATTAGGAACAGAGCTTCCTCATTGACCTTCTCGTTATCGTTGGAGTTTCGCCATGCGCCACCCTCAATGCAATCCAAGGCATGGACGATGCTTTCATGAGGACATTTGCCTGCAATGCGTACGGTTCGCAGCAATGCAGGAACAGAGTTCTTCGCACGCTTGCCCAGAGCCGCAAGTGCGTTTGCTGCGGTGGGACTAATTATTCCATGTCGGTCCACTGCATCAATAAAAGCATCGTCTAACTCAAGACTTCGAATCTTAGCCGCCATATCAATTGCGCTACCGCGTTCCTTGAAATCGGAACTCTTCAATGCGCGAAGTAACATTTCGTGTGAAGATGATGATGTTGTTGTGGAAGCCGATGCGGTCCGTTGCTGTGGAACGGCAACCTTTGACGAACAATTCGGACACTTGACGATTTTGCCGGTGAGCGACTGCTTGGCCTTCAGTTTCCGCTGGCATGTTTGACAAGAGAAGTGGATGAAGATGTCGTCGAAAGTCATTGAACTCTCCAACCATCGAGGCGCGGCGTAGATGCGAGTTAGCGATTACCGGATGCCGAAGGCAAAATGTTGTGATTTCGTCGGGCGATCGAATCCAAGCGAACGCCAGCGCCTTCTCGACGTTCCCAAAAATAAAATTGTCTCGCTTATTGCTTCTGTTCAAACTTGATGCTTCGGATCTCGATTTCTCCTGACGGGTCCGAGAAGACGATGACTTTGGCGAGACGGTCGTTGATGTCTGGCCGATAATGCTCGGAGAGATCGAGAACGATTTCCTTGAAATCGCCAGCCGTATTCGGAAGTTCGACTTTGACCTTCCAGACGTTGTTCTTTCGATCCCTTCCCACCAACGCATTCTCGCGTTGGCCCTTCTTGTCTTTCAGTTCCAAGTAAACTTTACATGCGCGTGTGCTCTTGACGCTCATCGTCAAACGAGAATAGCGGTTGATGTCGATCTCGTCGGGCAAGAACGCCCAAGTCCAGCCAAGGGACGATGACAATTTCAAAGTCTTGTCCTGCGTCTGGACAAGGGAACCTCCGGCCTTGAAGGCCAGTATCGGGAGGACGTCCGAACCAACCTTGTAGCTCTCTCGCTGCCCTGCAAAAGCATTGAGAAGTCCAAATGCCATTATGAACGGGCAGACGTCCGAAATGTACTTTGACATCGTGCGCTCCTCATCCGCCAGTTGTGGATTCTCAGGGACAGCTCGGCGGAAATGAACTGGCCTAACGCACAATTGCGAAGCCCATCGGCAAACCGCGACTCGGCGACAATGGGATCCCCTGAAAGAGCGGGTTTGCTGAACCGCTTCAACTGTCCGGAACGGCCTGTTGTAAGCGGCGCTCTACTTCGGGCTGCTTTTATCTTTATCTTTGGATTTGCGTTCGGCGAGAATATTCTGCCACCGCTGCTTTTCACTGTCGGTTACCTTGCTGCCTCGCAGGAACAAGGCTCGCAGTTCTGTTAGTGCCTCAAGATGTTCCAAGCCAGCGCCCGAGACTTCGGTGTCCGAAATGTCCAACCAACTCAGTTTCTGCAATCGCGCTAAGTGCTTAAGGCCGGCATCGGTGATCCGAGTATTCGCAGCAAGGTGTAACGACTCTAACTCTTTCAGTTCCGCGAGCGTTTCGAGGCCACTGTCGGTGAGTTGAATGTGGTCGATGTACAGCCAGTGGAGTTCGGAATGTCTTCGCAAATCCCTCAGCCCGGCGTCGGAGATCTGAGTATTCGAAAGTCGCAAATCCTGAAGACGAGAAACCTTCGCAATCTCTTTCAAATCTGCGTCACCAACTCCCTTGATTCCCGCAAGATCGATACCCTTAATCTCGAAGTCCTTTGCCGGGAGTTGCTCAAGCCCTGTGAACCATTCTTCTTTGGGAACAACGGCGTGAACCCAGACCTTCCCACCCTGATTTAGCACCCACTTCGCAATCTCACGTTCAGTGGAATTCAAGTGCCCACTCGTCCTGCCGTTCGTCGTTTCTTGTGGAGCAGTTTTGGTGATTGTTGTGGACCGAAGAAAATGGACGCCGCTCCAAACGATCAGGGACAAGGCCAAGGTCACAACGAAAATCACTGCCAGCTTTCGCACCAGTCGCCCCAAGTCGTGTGGCGGGCGTATCGACGACGGCTGTTGCAATTGCTTCAGATGTCGTTCTAACAGTTCGGCAACTACTTTCGCGGACTGGTAGCGGTCATCCGGACGCTTCGCTAACAGCTTGTGGATGATTTTCGCCAACCATTTTGGGATCTCGGGATTTACTTTGTGAATCGATCTGGGAGAGTCATCACAGACTTTGCTGATGACGACCTCCACCTTGTTGTTGGCTTGAAATGGCGAGTGACCTGAACACATCGCGTACATCACGCTGCCGAGGCTGAATAGGTCACTGCGATGATCCCCTTTCTCGCCCCGAGCTTGCTCCGGAGACATGAATTCCGGCGTACCGCTGAGGCTTCCAATTTGTGTTATGCGCGCGGCACCCACCACCTGTGCGAGGCCAAAGTCGGTCACCTTCACTTGCTCGATATGGTTCTTCAGCAGGATGTTCCCCGGCTTGATGTCGCGATGGACCACACCCTGCGCGTGCGCGGCAGCCAACCCGGCAGCGGTTTGCATGGCAATCCGCAGGATTTCACATAATTCAAACCTCTTGTGTTGATCCAACCGCTCCTGCAACGTCTTCCCATCAACGTACTCCATGACCAGGTACAGCGGCTCATGCTGATCCTCGACCGCATGAATCTTGACGATGTGTGTGTGATCCACCGCTGCGGCCGCTTGTGCCTCGCGCATGAATCGCAGTCGAGCCATCGCATCGGTCGCGAGCGAAGGGGACAGCACTTTAATTGCGACGACACGCTGAGCCGACGGGTCGAATGCTTTCAGGACGATGCCGAACCCGCCGTGACCAATGACCTTTTCGACTTCGTATTTCGACAGCCGCCCTATCGAATCGGGCTTGTCGGACCGATGGAGAAGGTTCGGCGGCAGCTCGACCTTTGGCGCTGCTTCGCCTCCCGGTTTCACTTTCTCCGTCGGCTGTTTGGCCTACGCGATCGCATCCTGCAGCGCTGACGGGGCGGGGATTTCCGGACCGCCGAGCAGCCGAGCGACGCGATCCAACAACTGTTTGCCGCCGACGAGGGATTCCAATGTCTTCTGGCAGCACTCACACATTTCCACATGACGGCTCAGCTCAGCCTGTTCACTTTCGGACAACTTGCCTTCGATCAAAGCAGTCAGGCGTGAGGGATCGGGGCACGTGATTGTGGGCATGGTTTCGATCTTTCTCTGCGCTCCCCCACCGGGAGAGGGGGACTCTGATTCATTCCTTTTCATATCGCAGCACTAATTCCTTCAGTTTGGCCATAACACGACTCTTGCAAAGGTAGACCTTGCCCACTTCTAGGCGGAGGTCTGCGGCCACGACCTCCGCCTCGTGCCCTTTCACCGCAGTGCGCCAGAACGCCTCCCATTGGACCGGGTTCTCCTTCTGCCGCACCTGTTCCGCGGCCCAGGCGAACACCCGTTTCTCGTGTTCCTGTTCCCACAACGCAGAAAGGTCGGCTTCTCTGTCGAGCAGATTTGCGAGTTGTTCATCGGAGCCTCCGGTGGCTTGTGGATGTCGCCGTTGACGCTTAACGAAATCCCGCAGTTCGTTCCGCACAATCGTGAACAGCCATCCACGAAACTTTCCCTTCTGAGCGTCGTAAACGAACTCGACTGCCTTTTGAGCAATGGTGCGCAAAACGTCTTGCGTGAGGTCGATCGCGTCAGCGTGCTGCAACCCGTGCTTCTTTCCAAATCCGTAGATCATCGGAAAATAGATATCCACAAACTCCGACCACGCCTGTTCGTCCCGAGCATCCTTGATGCGAACCAGCAGGCTCCGTCTTGTCGTATGTGAATCACTCATCGTCGCCCTCTCCTAAACACAAGTACCCCTGGCGGGCGAAAACCTACAACGAAAAATACAATTCTCAGCAAAGAATATCGGGGCAGTGGGGGGGGGGGGGGGGGACGAATAGTACTGAGACACAACTTTCCGCTTGCTAGCCCTTCTGCGTCGCCTGGACCTGCAACACCGGCTGAGCGTGTTCGCCGCTGCACAACACGACGAGCAGGTTCGAGATCAGCACTTCGCGCTGCGCCAGGGAGATTTCCAGGCCGGCGTTTCGCAGGCGCTCAACAGCATCGTGGACGATGGCGACCGCTCCTTCGACGATTGTCTTGCGTGCGTCGATCAGGGCCAGCGCCTGCTGGCGCATCAGCATGGCTTGGGCGATTTCTGGAGCGTACGTCAGGTCGTTCAGCCGCACGCTGAGGACTTTGATCCCCGACGGATCGACTGCGCTCTGAAGCTCGCTCATGTAGGCCTTGGTGACTTCGTCCGCCTCGCTTTTCAAACACGGTTCGCTCTTATCCGCCGATTCGTACGGGAACCGGGAGCTGACCCGTTTGATGACGGCTCCGGCCTGGTCTTGGAGAAACCGGTGAAAGTTATCGACGTCCAGTGCCGCTTTGCGCGTGTCCAACACGCGGTAGACGATGACCGCACTGATGTTGATCGGGTTGCCGTTTCGTTCGACGACAGTCGAGGTTTCCATGTGCAGTGTGAGGTCGCGAGTCGGGATGCGACGGAGCGAGCGGCCCACCGGATGAATCCAGCGAATGCCCTCGCTCGCAACGGTCCCCACATACTTGCCGAACCGCAGCACGACCATCTCTTCGCGAGGATTCACGACGAAGAATCCGAATAGCAGGATGGGCGGAAAGAAGATCGAGACAACGACGACGAGCAGAATCTCCATGCGACACCTCCAGAATTGAGGATGGACAGGAACAAATGCCAGCACGCTACAATTCCGGCTGGCAACCGTCCACCGCAACGACGCATGGCAACGAATGGATCAAACTGACGTATCGTGGCGGACGCAGTTTGGGTCAGCGATCACGGACACTGGCAGCGTCCGCCACGCGGCGGGCAACGGAGCCGTCACCGTGACCGAGTCGTACCGGATCGGATGCAGAAACGTCAGGCTGCGGGCGTGAAGCGCGATGCGGGCGTCTCGCGGATCGGCCGGTGATTCGGTGGAGTCGAACAACCGGGTCGCGCCGTACTCTGTGTCACCCAGCACTGGCCAACCTCGACTGCCGAACTGCACTCGAATCTGGTGCATCCGGCCGGTTTCGAGTTCGATTTCGACGAGCGTTCCGTTGTCGCCCGTTTGAAGCGTTCGGTAGTGCAACGTCGCTGACTTTGCCCCGGCGGTCACTGGAGACACGACTTCAACGTGCGCTTGCTCCGCGTGCTTGAGCAGGAAGTCGTTCAGAGTGCCGTTGGCTGGCTCGGGAGGCCGTTCGAGCACCGACCAATAGATTTTCTTCACCTGCCGTTCGCGAAACTGTTCGGCGAGCCGCGCCGCCGCTTTCGAGTTGCGGGCAAACAGGACGACACCGGACACCGGCCGGTCCAGCCGATGCGGAATGCCGAGATACACGTTACCCGACTTGCTGTGCTTCTCTTTGAGGTACGCCTTCACCTGCGCTTCGAGAGTCGGGATGCCATGCGGCACGCCCTGCGTGAGCAACCCGGCCGGCTTGTTGATCACGATGACCGGCCCGTCCTCGCAGAGAATCTCGAGCGGCGGAGATGCTGCGGCGGCGGATGGGCATGGCATTTCGGACGGCATCTTGGCTCCTGCGCCGCGAAATGGACGCGGCCAGACCATCATAGCCGTCACCCATGACCATCGTTATCCTGCGCTGACCACCTGCAAAACGCCGGTGCCACCGGTGCCCTCACAATGGATCACGCCACGTATGATGACGTCTGCCATGTCTTCATCGACCCCGAGCCGAATCGGGGCGACTGGAACATGGCGATCGACGAGTTGCTGCTGACTGCGGCAGTCGAGCGCGGGCAATGCAGCGTGCGGCTTTACCGCTGGGCCGAGCCGACGATTTCGCTGGGGTATTTCCAGCGATTTGACGATGTCCCCACTCCACTTCGTCTGGCGGAATTGCCTGTCGTCCGGCGTTTGACCGGCGGCGGGGCGATTCTGCATCACCACGAGTTGACATACTCGTGTGCTGTGCCTGCCGGGCACCCGCTGGCTCGCAACCCGAAAGACCTTTACCTGCGAGTCCACGAGCGACTGATCGACGTGCTTGCTGCATTCGGCATTCACGTTCAGTTCCGAGGTGACGAAGAGCGCGATCGGAATCGGGAATTCCTCTGCTTCGCCCGCGGGGATTCATTCGACGTGGTGATGGATGGTGGTCACAAGGTGCTGGGAAGTGCTCAACGCCGCCGGAAGGGAAGCGTTCTCCAACACGGCAGCCTCGTGCTGCACCGGTCGGAATTCGCGCCTCAATTTCCCGGGATCGAGGAATTGGCTCTGCCAATCATTCCCGCCGCCGAATTGACCAAAAAGTTGGCTGATGTCTTGAGCAGCCAATTCGCGGCGAAGCGGATATTCCGTGAATTCACTCCTGCAGAGATCCAGAGTATCCACGAGTCTCTGCCGAAATAAGCCAACGCGTCGTGACCTAGTTTTAGTTTGACATCCATCCCCGGCCCGTATATCGTGCCGCTGCTGGCAGGCGCTTTTATTATTTTTCTTCCAATCTCAATCGCCTGTTCCCAGTCAGTTCTGAGCCTCCAAGGACGGCGACTCTTGGTCTTCCGGCAAGCTGGAGAAAGTGCCCGATCCTTGGTTTGCGATTGCTCTGCATTCTGGTTATTCTTCGTGCAGTTTCCAAAGGCAAATCGTGGCGCGATTTTCTGGCAAGTGCCCGGTGAAACTGCCATTTCTGGAGGGGCGATTTTTCCATGCAGGCTGAACTGAAAGTGTTGGACGGGAAGCAGCAGGGCAAGTCCATTCCGCTGAACATGAAGAAGTTCTTGATCGGCCGGGAGGAAGATTGTCATCTGCGTGCCAATAGTGACTTGATCAGTCGCCACCACTGTGTGTTCTCGATTGACGACTACACAGTCCGCTTGCGAGACCTCGGCAGTACCAATGGTACGTTCGTCAACGAAGAGCGAATTTCGGGACAAGTTGTGCTGAGCGATGGCGACCGAGTGCAGATTGGAAAGTTGCTGTTTCAAGTCGTCGTCAAGCAGGGTGTTCCGGCCGTGAAAGGTGCTCCAGCCGAGGATTC
>JACRIH010000388.1 GCA_016235885.1 Planctomycetales bacterium
CCAAGTCGGCTGCCTCGCATTGGCTTGTTCAGCGTACTTTCGGACAACGGTCGGCGCGTTCATCGTCACGTACCTGCTGGGCTTGGTGATGCTGTTCGGACATGAGCTGAGTTATGTCGTCATTAGTTTGATTGTGCGCCACGAAGTGCCGCCACCGAGAGTGGCCACGGGATTGGTGAATCTGTTCGGCGGCCAAGGCAGCGTTGTCGGTGGCATGTTGTACACGTTTTTCGACTACATCGGGCTGATGCAGTACAACGAAGAAATCGGGATCTTCCTGCTGTTCGGTCCGATGACATTCTTCCCGTTCGAGATGTCGTGGATGCCCGGAGGGAGGTTTTCGACCTTCCCGGCCTACGTGTTGCGGACAATTCCGATGCTGCTGTCGAGCGGTTTCTGCCTGCTGGTGGCTCGCGCGTTTATCGTACGCCGGGCGTTCGCTCCGGCAAAGAATCTGCTGCTCAAGCTGTTCCGGTCGCTCGACGGATTGTTCCACCGATTCAACCAGAACCGTTTCACGAAAGGAATTGTCCTCATCCGCGAAGAGGACAACCTGCCGGACACCGATCCCGTGGCGTGGCGTGAGACGAGCAAACGGGCCTTGGGGATGAAGCGGTATCTCATCCGATTGTTCCTCGTGTTGGAAATTCCGGTCGTCGTGGTGTGCATTCTAATTTCGACGGCGGGCAGCGCTAATGGCCCATCAGAAGCGGCGGCGATGGTGATGTTCCTGTTGTGGGGCATCAGCGTGCTGATCGTGTCGGTGAAGTCGGCCAGCCTGATCGCGGGCGAACGGACTCACCAGACGCTCGACGTGTTGATGTCCACGCCGCTGTCTGCCCGCGAGATCGTGAGGCAAAAGTTTCGCGGAGTCCGGCGGCTGTTGTGGTTGCTGGCGATCCCGTTCGCGACGCTGATCCTGTTTGAAACGTCGTGGCGGTCGGCGATCTCTTCGAACTGGTGGTTTTCAATCCCACAGCAGTTGAACGACTACAGCTACTACAATCGCCCTTCACATCCTCCCGGTCTGTATCTCCTGTGCTCGCTGCTGACCGTCGGAGTCTACCTGCCGATGATTGCCTGGCTCTCGTTCTGGATCGGGCTGTGGACGCGGTCGCAATCGCGCGCCATCATTGGAGCGCTGGCCTCCGTCATCGGCTGGTGTGTGCTACCGTTCTTGTTCATTGTCTTGCCGACGGAGATCATCAGTCGGCACGTATTTGGGGTCCATATCGGGTCCGGAAGCATCTTTTCACTTTTATTGCTGCTCAGCCCGGCGACGATTGTCGGATTGAATGAAGTTAACGAACTCAACGAAGTTTGGAACTCACCGTGGCTGGCGGTGATCCTGAACTTTGTGATCTACGTTCCGTGCCTCGTCCTGTTTCGGACGCTGTGCCTGAATCTCGCCGACCGCTGTCTGGACCGGAACGAACACGGCACGCCGATTGCCAAGCGAGAGCTTCGCACGCCGGTCCTGGCAGCTTCAGAGAAATAATCCGAAGTGACAAGACGATCGCAGTCGCTGGCCGAGTGGGAAACCGGCATGTTATCCTCGCGACCTGTGAGCGGTTGATGACGGCAAATGGCCACGGATGAAACACGGATTGAACACGGATGAAAGTTCTGACGTGACAAGCCACCGTTCTTTTCTAAGTTTCCGTGTTTCATCCGTGTTTCATCCGTGGCTAAGAACACTTCGTGGCGAGAGACGAAATCGAATGTTCAAATCACAAACCATCGGCTGGACTGCATGCGGACGCAGTCTCCGGACTGCCCTCCAAGACATTCACTTCTCGCCCCTCGCCCCTCGCCCCGTTCCGAGGAGAGAAGAGTCGCGTTCTTTTTTGCGGTGGCTCGCTGGTCTAATCACGCTGGTGATGTTGTGTCCGGCGGCGGCTCTCGCGGTGGATGTGGATGAAGTCGTCTGGGGATTCGACGGCCAGGTGGTCAAGCATCGGTTCAATCCCGTGTCGATCCTGTTCAGCAATCCCAAGCCCGAAGCGTTCGAGGGTGCGGTGCGGCTGCGAACGGCAACGGGGCCGGGAAACTTCACGGGAGCGCCGGTCGAAGAATTGTTGTACATCTCACCCTTCTCGAAGAAGTGGGTGCAGTTCTATCCGTACAACCTGTCCGATCACGAGCAGTGGTCGGTGTCGTGGGGGCGTCGAGCGGATCAGCGGTTCGACCTGCCGCAACCGAAATTCGGCAACCCCGGTCGCGTGATCCTCGAAGATTCGCAGGCACTCACGGAGCAGGGGGGGGCAATGAAACGGTTTCCCGACAACCTGTTCCCGCCGTTCGTAACCGCGACCGACGGGTTGCACACCGTCGTTTTGGACCACGTCCCGCGCTGGGAGGAATCGCGGCGGCAGGCATTTCTCGATTGGGTTCGCCGTGGCGGCACGGTGCATCTCCTGCACACGAATGCCGACCGCTATCCCGAATTCTCCGCCGACCTGGCCGCGGCGCTCAACGCTCCGGTGGATACGAATCATGTCGGAGCCGGCGTGGTCGTGCGTCACCCTCGCACGCGCTCGCAATTGGATCGCGAGTTTGTCCGGACCACGATCCTGGGAGAAAAGCCCGAGTCCACCGAGTCGGGAGCCAACCTGAGCGACGCGGAAAAGGAAATTGCCGAGCGGCAGAAGAAGGTCCAACAGGCGCAGCAACTCCAACAGCAACAACAGGAGCAGCAGGAAGACTACAATCTGTTTGACTATCGCGGCGATGAAATCTTCTTCGACGAACTCCAAACGATGACGCGACCGAAGCACAACTGGATCGTCATCCACTTGATGTCCTTCATCTACATTCTGGTGATCTTCCCCGGCTGCTTCCTGATCGGCCGGCAACGGGGCGACTACCGGAAGACCTATGCCGTGCTGCTGGCGACGGTGGCGATCTTCAGCGTCGGGTTCTCGGTGGTCGGGGCGCGCGGGTACGGAGAATCGACAACTGTCAACGCGGTCGCGATCGCACAGGACATCGGCGACGGCACGTGGGACGTATCGCAGTGGAGCAACGCTTTCGTCACCCGCGGCGACTACTTCAAACTCGAACACCAGGGAGGCGGCGTGCTGTATTCGCCGTGCCAGCAGATGGAAGCGGTGAACGGCGTCATCCACAACGGCACCAACGGCGAGTTTCAGGTGGACATCCCGCCCTACTCGGCGCGCAACTTTGCCCACCGGGTGAAGCTCAAGGACGATGGCTGGCGGTACAAGCTGGTGGAATGGGATCGCTCCGACGATGGCCAACTGACCAAGCTCGTACTCGACCCGCCCGGCCCTCTGCCCGACAAGCTGATGCCCATGCACGTCCTGCATCGCCGCGGCTTCCAGAGTCTGACTGTTAGTTCGGGACGATTTGAACTGGCCGGACAACACGGCGATCTCGCGGGCTTCCTGCGTGTCGGCCAAAACCAGCAGTATCAATATCAGCAGCGCGGCTTTCCCTTCGCGACTGACGAGCGCACACCCGAACAACGCTACACGCAAATGACCAACCCGCTCATCGCCCGCAGCCTGAGCCTTGGGAAAACGAAGGATCTCGCGGCCTTCTCGCTGCCCGATGATCGTGTGCGAATCTTCACCTACGCCCCCATGCCCGCAGGATTCGCGACGAAGGGGGAGTGGTTCGGCAAGCAGCAGGGGCACGTGATGTTCGTGCAGGATGTGTGGCTGGATGAGGAAGTCAGAAGGCAGAAGTCAGCGGTCAGCGAAAAGAAACCAGCAGAGGAAAAGTGAGGCAGCCGCGAGAAAAGAACGAACCGACGCCACCCCGCTTGTCGGGGTGGTTCAGCGGCTTTTGCACTACTCGCCTGTTCTCGACGAATAGTGCAAAAGCCGTCGAGCCACTGGGACAAGCCCAGTGGCGATTCAATCAACCACAAGCCTTGTGGCCGTGCAATTCATCCCGCGTCTCGGAAATCGAATATACCAATGACTGAATCAACTCCCGCCGCTTCCAGCGGCAACGGCCAATCCGACTCCGACGTCGTGATCGATGTCCGCAACTTGTGCCACTCGTTCAAGGGGCATCGGGCGCTGTGGGACGTTTCGTTGCAGGTCCGTGCGAAATCGTTGCACGGTTTCGTCGGCCCGAACGGAGCCGGCAAGACGACCGCGCTCAAGGCCATCTGCACATTGCTGCGACCGCAGGTCGGGTCGATTCGCGTGTTCGGGTACAACGTGGTTCACGACGTGAATCAGGTGCGCCGGCGGATTGGGTTCATGCCCGACCACTTCAGCATGTACCGCCAGATGACCGTGTACGAGTACCTCGACTTCTTTGGTGCCGCGTACGGCCTGACGTTGCAGCAGCGCACGAAAGTCCTCGCCGATGTGCTCGACCTGACCGACATGGCCGGTCGCAAGGACGACTTCATTCAGGGACTGTCGCGCGGCATGCAACAGCGGGTGAGCCTCGCCCGTGTGCTCGTCCACGACCCCGATCTGCTGCTCCTCGACGAACCCGCCTCCGGCCTCGATCCACGGGCGCGCATCGAACTCATGGAAATCCTCCGCGAGCTGCGGCGGATGGGGAAGACGATTTTCATCAGCTCGCACATCCTGAGTGAACTGGCCGAACTGTGCGACAGCGTGACAATCATCGACCGCGGCCGTGTGAAATTCAGCGGCGCGATGGATCAACTGCTGCATCACGGCGAAGACAACCCCACGTTCCGAGTGTCGCTCCGCAAGGAACAGACCGACTTCGCGGACAAGCTGCGCGGACTGCCGGGAGTCGTCAACGTCGAACAGATCGAGGAGGGAGCGGAATACCGCGTGTCGTTTGATTGGACGCTGACCGACAACAACGGACTGCTGCGGTCCGTGATGGAAGCGGGCGGCCTCGTGACGGCTTTCCGTGAAGAACGCCGACACTTGAATGACGCCTTCATGGACCTCACCGAACGGGGAGTCCGCTGATGCCGCGCGGGATGGCTTCATTGTTCCAAGGGACGCTGGCCATGCTGTCGCGGGCCATGCGCGTCGAAGCCCGGCAGGTGCGCTTCCACCTGTTCCGGTTCGCCTTCGCGATTTTCATCGTCTTCTGTTTGCTGTCTGCCATGGTGCAGGCCGCCTTTCGCGGCGCTCCGGGATTGAGCTTTTTCGAAAGCCTGTGCTACCTCAACTGGTTTTTCATCATGATGGCTGGGCTGAGCTTCTTCGCGACGTCCATCACCGAGGAGAAAGAGGAAGACACGCTGGGGTTGCTCAAAATGGCGGGCGTCAGCCGGCTGGGAATTTTGCTGGGCAAGTCCACCAGCCGCCTCATCAGTGCCGCGATGCTGCTGGCCATTCAAATCCCGTTTGCGCTGCTGGCGATCACGCTTGGCGGCGTGATGCTGCATCAGATTGTCGCGGCCTACATTTCGCTGGCGGCATTTCTCGTGATGCTCGCCAACGTGGCCCTGTTCTGCTCGGTCTTCTCCAAGCGATCCAACAACGCGTCGAGCCTGATGGTGATGTTTCTCCTCGGATTGCTGGCCGGACCGTGGTTCGTGAAGGGGATCACGTATTTGCTTGTTGAAGAAGCCTTTATCCGGGACGGCGATTTCTTACAGACCTGCCTGGACGACGGCTCGCAGTTTTTCATCGACATCTCAATTCTCACCAGCCTCAACAGCATCGGGAGCACCGGTTTCAACGATTCGGTGTGGAGTCTGCAGGTGATCTGGAACCTCGCGATCGGGGTCTCGTTTTTCGCACTGGCTTGGGGGACGTTCGATCACTTCACCCGCGACCTCGTGGGCGCCACGCCCTCTCGCGGCCTGATCGTGAAGCGCACCAGCCGGTTGCGGATGTTCGGCGCCAGCTCGGTCTGGAAGAATGCGTTTGCGTGGAAGGACTTCTATTTCATCACCGGCGGACGCACGCACATCACGCTCAAGGCGATCTTCTACCCCCTGCTGACCGTCGGCATCGCCTGTTTGATTTTGTACTTCGAGCGGAATCACTACCGCGAGGTGATTGGTTACACGATCTTCTGGACGATGCTTGTGGCTTTCCTCGTCGAACTGTGTGTCGCCGCATCTCGCATGTTCCATGACGAAATCCGCTGGCACACGATGGCCACGCTGATCATGGTGCCGGTGTCGATCGCGCGCATCGCCTACTCGAAGCTGCTCGGATGCCTGCTCTCCCTGGCACCGGCCGTCGTGATGGGTTCGATCGGTTTTCTGCTTGTCATTGATGATTCCGACATGCAGAGATTCTTCACAGATGTGCTCGACGAGCCGGGGTTCTGGTACTTCGTGCTGACCTGCATTCTGTTCCTGCACCTGACCGTCCTGCTGTCGCTGTTTGTGAAATGGGGAGCCGCCCCGCTGGCATTCGTAACCATCGTGATCTCGAACTGGATGGGCGGCGGAGCCCTCATGGCGCTGTCGTTTGCTGGTGGAATGGGCCGATTCGACGAGAACGTGCTGTTCGTGGTCTTGGACATCGGCCTGCTGGCAGTCATCGTCAGCATGCACTTCGCCATCGGCTGGCGGTTGCGGATCGTCGGAGAACAAGGGTGAGTAACGTAGCCGTCACGCTCCGCGTGACGAGCCGAATTGGAATGCGGCGTCCACCTGCCATTCGGCTCATCACGCGGAGCGTGATGGCTACGTGATTACGCGGACGCCAACAACGAGTTGAGACTGATACGGAGCACTTGTGACCGGCATCCTCGCACTTCTGACGCAGGCCTTGCGGCTCGACGCGCGGCGGTGGCGCGCGCACCTGGTGCGGCTGGCGTTCGTGATCTTTCTGTACGGCGGGCTGTTCGTCGCCACTTTGGCCACACTGCGCGTCGGTGCTCCGGGGCTGCACCTGTTTCAGTCGATCGTGTACATGAATTTCTGGCTGATTTCGCTGGCGGGGTGCAGCCTGTTCGCCACGGCCATCACGGAAGAAAAGGAAGAGGACACGCTGGGGCTGCTCAAACTGGCGGGGATCAACCGCGTCTCCATCTTGCTGGGAAAATCGACAAGCCGGCTGATCAGTTGCAGCCTGCTGCTGTTGGTACAGGTGCCGTTCACGCTGCTGTCGATCACGCTCGGCGGCGTGACGCTGCGTCAGGTGGTGGCGGCGTATGTGGCTTTGTTCGCATTCACCGTGCTGTCCGCGAACGTCGCCGTGCTCTGTTCCACGTACGCCAAGCGAGCGGGGAGCGCCAGCGGCTTGATGTTCCTGTTTTTGATCGGCTACCTGTGGGGACCAGACATCATTCGAATGCTGACTCCAACCCCGCTTCCAGCCGGCACACCCGCGTGGGTCGCCGGTTGGATCAATTCGCTTCCACCAATCCTCGACGAGTGGCAGGACGTGGCGGTCGTGCATCGACTGGCGGTCATCATGCGCACGGGATTCGCCGAACCAATCGTCAGTCCGCAGGTGACGTTCAGCATTCTGCTGTCCGGCATTTCGTTCTCCGTGGCCTGGGCGCTGTTCGATCGGCTCACCGCGAACCTGCTCGGCGAAACTCGGAGCTGGGCACATTCCGTGCGGCTGCCGTGGCGAAAACGGACCACGTTGCGAGTCTGGTCGAACGCGCTGGTTTGGAAAGACTTCCAATTCGGCACTGGAGGCTGGCCGGGAATCGTTGTCCGTCTGGTTGCGTTCGCGCTCATTTTTTCGGGCAGCGTGTACTTCCACGGCATGCAGCCGTCGGGCGGATTTCTGTGGAGCCGCGTGCAGTGGAAAGACGTCGCCATACTGAACATGGTAACGGCCCTCGTGCTCGCAGCGCTTGAGCTAAGCCTCCACGCCGCCCGCATCTTCAACGACGAATTGCGTCAGCGCACGTTTGCCTCGCTCATCATGCTGCCGAGGCCGATGGCTTGGATCGCGTGGTCGAAAGTGCTGGGCAGCCTGTTGAGCAGCCTGCCGGCGCTGGTCGTGTTCGTGGCTGTGTGTGTGACGCAGGACAACGGCCTGGGGCGATTGGTGGATGGGCTGATCTCGCCTCAAGTTTGGTGCGGCCTGTTGTCATTCTTCCTGTTCCTGCACCTGACAGCCCTGCTGTCGTTGGGTGTACGGTGGGGTGGATTGCCACTCGCCATCGCCATCATGGTCGTCACCTACAATTGCTGCCTGTCCCCGTTCTTTCTCCTGTTGCTGATGATCGGTACGAAAACCCAGACCGAATCGGCGGTGTACGCCGGCAGCAACATGTTTCTCCTCGCAGCCATCATCGGCCTGCAAGTCACGATCGGCAAACGGCTGAGGTTGGTCGCGGAGCAGTGAGGGGGGGAAGACACGGAGAAAGGGAGACGCGGAGACACGGAGAGGGGAACACGAGGCAGCCCATTTCGTACAGTCCTGTTCCTGCCCCTGCCGTTGATCCCGTCTCCGCGTCTCCCCCTCTCCGCGTCTTCCTCCTATCACGCTTGGCCATCCACCACCGGGTGCTTACAATCACAATCAGCCCCGCGCCGCTTCGATGGGCTTTGTTTCGGCGCCTGTGACGATGGAACAGAACAAGTTGCGGCAGCAGATTGCGTTTGAAGCCGCGCGCATGATGTATCAGCGGCAGGAGTCCGAGTACTATCGAGCCAAAATGAAGGCGGCTCGCCAGGTCTGCCGCGGCTGGGTGAAACCGAAGCACCTCCCCAGCAACAGCGAAATC
>JACRIH010000389.1 GCA_016235885.1 Planctomycetales bacterium
CGTAGAACTGGTAGCCGTCCACTTGGGGCCGCTCGGTCGGCAGGAATCCGAGTTGCACCTGCATGGCGAATTCGAGGTCGCGTTCCATTTCACGCTGCTTCATTGCGGTCGAGTGCAGGTGGGCGTTTTCGAGAGCCACGGCGGCTTGCGTGGCCACGGCGGTGAGGACGTCGAGATCGTCCTGCACAAACTGCATGCGGAAGTCCTGCGTGTCCAGATGGATCACGCCGAGTGCTTCGCCCTCTTGACTCATCAGCGGAGCACACATGAGCGAGCGAATGCTGAGATCGCTCACGCTCTGGCTTTCGCTGAACCGGCGGTCGTCGCCGGCGTCGGCGCTCAGGATCGCCCGACCCGTCTGCATGGCCTGTTTGACGATGGTGTTGCTGAGCCGGGTCGGAGTGTTTTCTTCGTCGCGCCGCAAGCGCAGGGCCTTGATGACCAGTTTCGACGTCATCGGATCCTTCAACACGATGAACCCACGATCCGCCTGGGGAAAAATCTTGAACAGACTCTCGAGCATTTTGGGCAGCACGCGTTCCAGTTCGAGCGTCTTGCCGAGGTTCGTACTGATTTCGAGAACCGCTTGCAGCTTGGCTTCGGGTTTGACCGTGAGACGCGGATGCCGTCCCGAACCGACATCCAGCGTGCTGATGACGGATGATCCCTCGTTGTCGTTGTCGACGGGCAGGTAACGGTTGCTGTCGATCGCAAACTGCGTCCCGCCCGGCATGGGAGACATGCGGATGGCGGACCCCTTGCCCGAACTGTCACCCGTCGACGTCGAGTCCTCCACTGGCACGTCAATCTGGCTGCTGGGAGGGATTCCAACGTGGAAGCTGAAGAGCACGTCGCACACCCGGATTTGATCGTTGTCGTGGATCTCCGTCCTGCCGCGGATGCGTTCGCCATTCACGAACGTGCCGTTGCGGCTGCGGAGATCTTCGACGTACAGCGCCCCGTGGCTCGCGATAATCTGCGCGTGCGTGCGGCTGACGGCGGCGTTTTCCAGCACGATCTGGCAATTGGGGTGTCTCCCCATCACCATGCGATCGCCATGCAACTCCAAGATTTGACCTGGGCAGCCGCCTTTGAGAACTTTCAACACAGGCACGGACGTTTCTCCAGCTAAGTTACGGTCGTTCGTCGAGCAATGCCGACCATGACTCGTTCAGGTTGCGGTCCAATTTCTTTTCGTTACGGGCGATGGCTGAGCGGACCTGCCGTCTCATCTCTCGATCGAGATACTTGACCAGGGGCTTGACCTGCGCTTCGAGCAAGTCTTGCGAAGTGGCTTCCTGACCTTGCAGGCTCAGCACGACGCCCTTGCCGGCCAGCCCGATGGCTCGCCAGGTTTGATCCTTCTCGGCCGTCAGACCGGCCAACGTTGCGAACAGATCGAGGGCGTCGATGTAGCGCCCCTGTCCCACGTACAAGAGCGCCAGCTTTTCCTCGGCGCGATGCCGTTCGAGTTGCGAATCGGGATGATTCTTGATCACGGCCTGCCACGCGGCTTCATCGCCACTGTTTTGCATTGCGTGCAAGAACTGCTGGGCGGCCGTCTCCTTTTTCGGGACGTGCGATCGGTCCCTGGCTGGAGCCTCGAACGGATTCGGCGGACGTCGCCACCAACCAATCCCCGCGCCCAGCCCACCCAGCACAATCGCCAAAGGGATGAACAGTCTGGCCTGAGACCACACGGACTGCTGCGGCAGATTCCACAACCGATCTCGCCACGTTTGTTGTTTGGGTCTGGACTTTTTGACCGGGGCGACGACGGACGAGTTCGGTTGCGTGATCGCGAGATTCGGCGTGTCCTCCTCCGCCTCCAATGAGGATTTGCTTCCGTCGCGTGTGACTCGCTTGAGGTCGGAGAGCACGGCCTGCGCCGACTGGTAGCGCAGTTCCTTGTCCTTGGCCATCATCTTGTGGACGATCCGGGCAAGGACCGGCGGCAGGTCGGGACGCAGTGCTTCCAGCCCGTCGGGTTCCTGATTCAAATGCTGCATCGCGACCGCGAGCGCGGTCTCGCCGCGGAACGGCGGCGACCCGGTCAGCATGTGGTAGCAACTGACTCCGAAAGAATAGATGTCGCTGCGGTGGTCGATTTTGCTGCCGTTGACCTGTTCGGGACTCATGTAGAGCGGCGTGCCCATGGTCACGCCCACCTGCGTGAGGTTCACCCGCTTGCCGGCTTGCGTGAGCTGAGCCAACCCGAAGTCGGCCACTTTCACCTCTCCCTTGCGGGTGAGCATGATGTTCTCGGGCTTGATGTCGCGATGGACCACGCCGGCATCGGCCGCGGTCTGCAAGGCGGCACACACCTGCTTCATGATGTGCAGCGCCACGGCCAGGTCGGGCGGTCCCTTGCGCACCAGGTACTCGCGCAGGTTTTGTCCCTGCACGTATTCCTGAGCAATGAAGTGCGTGCCCGCCTCGTCCCCGACCGTGTAGACCTGCACGATGTTCGGGTGGACGAGGCCTCCCGCCGCCATCGCTTCCTGTCGGAACCGCTTGAGATGAATTTCATCCTTCAGCAATTCGGGGCGCATGATCTTGATCGCCACATTCCGCTTCAGTGACGTTTGCTCGGCAAGGTACACCTCAGACATTCCGCCGCGCCCCAGGCGACGCAGCAGGCGGAACTCGCCCAGCATCTTGTTCGTCAGGTCGATCATCATCGACGGTTTGGCGGGGGCGGTTTCCGATGCGGGAACGGGCGGCGGCGCACTGGGCTTTTGAGCGGACTTCGCCTTCGACATCGCGGCGGCGGCATGCACCTGCGACTGAAGATCAGACTCGGTCAGCTTGGGGCCGTCTGGCATGGAGTTCGATCCGCGGGATGGGGAGATGTTTCGGCCGGGTATCATAGGCAGAGGCTTCGTTTCGGCAAAGGTTGGACAGGGGTGGTCGCAACAATGCGGGCGGAGAAACCGGTCGCAACGATCCTGTTGCCGTCGGACCGATTTCACGAGTTGGATATCAGCCGCGAGTTCTCCGACCGTTCTTGGTCTGGCTGTGACGACTCGACCGGTTCTGTGGTTCGGGCGACGTGGCGAAACATTGACAAAGCGGAAACCCGCACCGGCACTTCTCGAAACATGTAGTATGTTTTCAACATCCTTGGCGTAGGCTGCGGGACTGTGGTGGACTGTCCGTGATCGATCGGGTGGGGAAACCTCAACGGTGCCGAGTGGCTGCTGGCGGGACCAGTGGCACAAATGTTTGCTCGCAGTCGCTTGGAAATCGCAATTCAACACGGAATCTCACCCATGCCAGCACTCGATGTCTCCACGATCGTCCTCCTGCTTTGTGTCGGTGCGTTCACCGCGGCGGCAGCGATCAGCGATCTTCGTTCGTGGCGAATTCCCAACAAACTCACCGCCCCCGCGTTCGTGCTGGGGCTGGTGTACCAGGTCAGTTTCTTTCAATTCGACGGCTTGCTGAACGCGGTCAAGGGATTCGCGATCGGCTTTGGCCTGCTGTTCATCCTCTGGTTGATCGGCGGCGGCGGCGGCGGAGACGTCAAGCTGATGGGGGCCGTCAGCGTCTGGTTGGGGTACATGCAAACGCTGTGGGTGCTGGCCTTCAGCACGCTCATTGTGGTGCTGGGGACGCTGGGAGTGATGTTGTACAGCGTGCTCACTCATGGCACGAAGAAAACCAAGAAGGAGTACTTCGCGGCTTCCACGAAGAAGAACGTCGGGGCGGCTGGCGAGACAGTCGAGCAGCGGCAGCAGCGACGGATCATGGCCTACGCTCTGCCCGTCGCGCTGGCGACGTGGCTGGTGTTGGGCTGGTTCCACATCCTGAAACCGATGTCCGGCGTCGAAACGAATCCGAACAATCACCCCGTCCCGGTCGCCAAGTCGTAAGACTTGACCCGGGCGGACCAAGAGAGTGTCCGGCGACAGGCGGAACGCTTGTCGCCACCAAAACACACGACCAAGCCCATGATCACTCGCAGGCACAACACTCGTAACAGACTTCAGCAGCGAACCCGTCGCGGGTTCCTGACGATGGAGCTGGCGATGACGCTTCCCATTCTGGGGATCGTCCTGCTGGCGTTGTTTGAATTTTGTGTGTTGTTTTTCGCGAGGGGAACGCTGGTCGAAGCGTGCCGGATCGGGGCGAGAAAGGCCACGCTGTCGGGAATTCAAGAGGAACAGATCGAGGACGAGGTGCGGAAGGTGCTCGCCCCGCATTTGCACTCCGGCTTGGTGGTCGAAGCGTCGTCGAATGGGAAGTCGGGAGATGTCGTGGTGGTCGCGGTGCGGGTGCCGATGAGCGTGGCCGCTCCCGACCTGTTGTGGCCCGTTGGGATCACTCTGGAAGGCCGTTACTTGTACGCGGAAACGCGGATGATCAAAGAATAATTCCGTAGACCTCTCGCTCCGCGAGAGGATGCGTCTCGCAGAGCGAAACGTCTACCTTACCTTGGGAGTCATCTCGTGAAGAACCTTACTCCTGCCAAAGTCACACTGCTGATGTTCGTCGCGGTCGGCGGATTGGTCGTGGCCTACGTGGCCAAAACGGTGCTGGCCCGCGCGAAACCGCCCGAGATCCCCAACCGCCTGGTCCCGATGCCCATCGCGGATTTGCAACCGGGTACGGTCATCACGGCAGACCACCTCGGACGCGGACCGATTCCGCAGGATCGGATGGAGCGCGATATGCTCATGACCAACTCGGGCATTGTCGGCCGCGTGGTGAAGGACAAGCTCACCGCCGCTCAACCGATCCGCGGCAACCAGCTCTACGCCCCCGGTGAAACGGTTCCGCTCAAAGTGCAGCGGGGAATGCGTGCCATCTCCGTCAGCGTGGGCGGAATGACTTCGCTCGTGGATGGGCTGATCAAACCGGGCGACCACGTGGACGTCCATTTCTATCCGACCGAGTTGCGTGGCGATCCGCGGGTGGGACACGGCCTGTCCGTGTTGTTCCTCGAAGGAGCCAAGATCCTTGCGATCAACCGGGCCGTGCTGCAAAACCGGCCCGATCGAGAACGCAACGTCGTCACTCTGGAACTCACACCCGAACAGGCGACCGCGATGACCGTGGCCGCACAAACGGGCATGCTGTCTCTGAGCTACAACCCGACTGGCAAGGGGATCGGTGGACTGGCCAGCAAGGTCACAAATCGCGAGCGGGTGACGATCGAAGAAATTCTCAACCTGCCGCCGATCCCGAAACCCGAAGAACCGATTCCCGTGACGTCGTACTTCGTGGAAGAATGGCGCGGTGCGGCGATGAGAACCCGGGAATTTGGCACTCACAACATGGCGGGCCTTCGCGACAGCTCGGTACAGCCGCGCCGCAGGAACACACCGCCGGCGGCCAATTCGACGACCGCCCCGAATCCCCAGGCGAACCCATCGCCTTCTGGACAAGATCCGGTGCCACCACTCGATCTGAACGATCCGTCCGCCGTTGGACCGGACCCCACTCAACCGCTTGACCAACCCACCAACAGGGCACCGGCCGTGAGCACCGATCCGTCGGACACCACGGCGGCACCACCGGCGTCAATTACGAATCCGCCCGCCGCGTCCGCCGTCCCGGTGGCACCGCAACCGGATGCAATTGCTCCCGTGGTGGTCCCGAACAGCGTGCCGAATCCAAACGGACGGCTGACCCCCGTCGCACCTCCGGCACTGTTACAACCGCCGGCGGGAGGGCAGAGCCTTGTGCAACCGCCAGGCCAGCCGACCGTACCGGGCGGAGTAGTGCCGGCCTACTGATTTCACTCGGAATCCGGTCGCAGACTTCGTCAGATTTCGAGGCAACCTGAACTCTGACGAGTTTCGCAACGACAGGAATTGACACATGACCCCCTCAACTCGACATCGTCCTACACACGCTCGACGCGGAGCACTCATTCCGCTGGTGGCCGTGTCGTTGCTCGTCGTGCTGGCGGGTGTGGCTCTCGTGCTCGACCACCTGTGGCTGGGCGGAGCGCGAGTCGAGTTGCAGTCCGCAGCCGAAGCGGCCGCGTTGCAGGGGGTGAAATGCCTCGTCAACGACGAGTCGCTCCGGCATCCGGTCGTCGAAGAATCCCAGCTCGAAAAAGTGCGTGAGGCGGCGGCGGATCTCGCGTCGCAGAATCTTGTCGTCGGCAATCGTGTCGAATTGGATGCATCTCCGGAGGGGGATGTCCGTGTCGGCGTGCTCGTGTATGACGAGGCGTCGGGAACCGACCGCTTTCTGGAAACGAACCGGCGGCCAACCACCGTCGTTGTCCGACCGCAACTGTCCCGTGCTCGTCGTAACCCGGTGGCTCTGTTTTTGAGCGGCATCACCGGCCAGGCGTTTGGCGACGTGTCCGTGGTCGCCGAAGCGACAGCCGACAACCGCGTCTGCGGTCTCCGCCCGCTCGATGGCACCACGATCCCCGCGCTGCCGATCGCCATTCAGGCGGCCGACCCCAGGGGCAAACGAAAAGATACATGGCACGAGCAAATCGTGAAGGGCTGCGGTGCCGACCGCTACGGTTGGGATGCCGAACGCGCCCGCGTGACGGACGAGGGGGATGGCATTCCGGAAATTGTGTTGCGTGGTGCCGACGAGGAAAAGGATGTCGCGGGCACGAACGTCCGATGGCTCGACATCGGCAGCGGGTGCGACACCGACAAGTTGATCCGGCAGGTCCGGAATGGCTGGTCGGCTGACGATCTGCAAGCCCACGGAGTCGAACTCGTGTTTGGATCGCGGTCGCTGGACGTGCCCGCCCGGGCGTGTCAGCACCAGGATGCGTGGCGGTCGCTCGACAATGTGATCGGCGAGTGCCGCGTGTGCCTGTTGTATGTTGATCTGGAACAACCGCGGCGCGGCCGGCCGCATCAGGTCCGCTGCGTGGTGCCCATTGCCGGCCGGGTGCTGCGTGTGGATCGCGACAAAAAAAACCGTCCGGTGATCGTGTTTCAACCCGGAGTGCTCGCCACGCGGACCGCCGTGCTGGCGTCCGAGTGCGGTGTGGCCAAACAAGACGTCGTGAGAAACGCTTACCTGTACAAGTTGAGTCTGACCCAGTGATGGGCGGAAGAGAAACTCGCGGGGCGGTTTGAGGGGATCGCCTCGTGAGTCTTCTCTCCCGAAAACATTTGCCAGGAACTGTTCATCATGCTTGTAGAAACTCCGGAAGCCGTCGACACCCACCAGTCGTTTCAGCAGTTGAAAACCCGCCTGCACCGGCAGATGGTGGACGCCATCGACCTGTCGAAGGCGGGACAACTCGAAGAAGCGAAGCTGCGTCAGCAATTGCGGTCGCTGGCGTCGCATCTGTGTTCGATGCATCCGGTGGCCCTGCCGGCCGCGGATCGCGAGCGCATGGTCGAAGAGATCATGAATGAAATCTACGGCTTCGGTCCGCTCGAACCGTTGATGCGCGATCCCGACATCAGCGACGTGCTGGTCAACGGGGCCGGGAGCGTCTTCATCGAACGGAACGGTCGGCTGGAGCAAACCGAAGTCCGGTTCGCAAACGACGAACATCTGCTGATGTGCATCCAGCGGTTGGTCGGCCGTGCGGGACGACGCATCGACGAAACGTGTCCGATGGTCGATGCCAAGCTGCCGGACGGTTCGCGATTGAACGCGGTCATCCCGCCGCTGGCACTCAAAGGACCGACGCTCTCCATTCGCCGCTTCAAGAGCAAGGCGTTGTTGTTCGAGGACATGGTCCGGCTGGGGACGCTCGCTCCGCAAATGGCCGACTTTTTGTCCACGGCCGTGCGCTGCCGGTTGAACGTGCTGTTGAGCGGCGGAACAGGTGCTGGAAAAACCACAATGCTGAACAATCTCAGCCGGTTCATTCCCGCGACCGAACGAGTCATCACCATCGAACAGACGGCCGAATTGCAGTTGCAGCAGAAAGACGTGGTCGCGCTCGAAACCCGACCGCCGAACGTCGAAGGGCAGGGGGAAATCACCCAGCGCGACCTGCTGCGGAACAGTCTGCGGATGCGGCCCGACCGGATCATCGTCGGCGAATGCCGCGGCGGCGAAGTGCTGGACATGCTGCAAGCCATGAACACCGGCCACGATGGTTCGATGAGCACCGTTCACGCCAACGACACCCGCGACGCGCTCGACCGATTGGAAATGATGATCGCCCTGTCCGGCGTGGACCTGCCGATGAACATGGCGCGCAGCTACATCGCGACCGCCGTGCAGATTCTCGTCCACATTTCCCGTCTGAGCACTGGCGAACGCAAGGTGCTGCGAATCTCCGAACTCGTTTGCTATCAGGATGGGAATTATCAGGTCGAAGACATTTTCGTCTACCGCCTGACCGGAGTGAACCGCGAGGGCCACGCGACAGGTCAGTTCTACGCCACCGGATACGAACCGCGCGTCCTGCGGCGGATGACCGCCATCGGTTTCGAACTGCCACGCGGCCTGTTCGAAGCGGGCGAACTGTCCGCCGCTGGCGAATACCAATCAAAAGTCTAATCGTAGGGTGGGTCGAGGTACGAGACCCACCATCGTAATCGTGATGCCTCAGACTGACGGGTCTCGTACCTCGACCCACCCTACGGCCTGACCGCTGGCTGCCCTCATCATGCCCACCGACACCCTCACTCTTCCACCGCTGACTCCGATGCCCGAGTTCTCGGACATCCTGCGCGATCGAGAAACGTTCGGGACCGGCCAGTCAGGAAAGCTGGCCGACCGGGTGAACAACTCGTTCGACCGGTTGCTGCTCCAGTCGGGACAGGGAGTCTCCGCGGCGACCGTGCTCATGCTGTCGATGCTGGGAGGGTTGGTGCTGGGCGGCACAATGTTCGTCATCCAGGAAAACTTTCTCTCGACGGCGCTGGCGACAGCGGCTGGTTTCCTGCTGCCGTACGGCTGGCTGTCCAGTTCCGTTTCGCGACGGCAGCGGAAGATGCTGGACCAGATGCCGGGGATGGTCGAAGAAATGGCCCGCGCGGCCAAGACGGGACGAAGCATCGAACAATGTTTCGCGCTGGTGGCTCAGGACACCCCGGCACCGCTCGGCGACGAATTGCGATTGTCTCTGAAACGACTCGAACTCGGAGTCGGCTTGCGGGTGGCGCTCGATGAACTGCCCGAACGCACGGGACTGGTAAGTTTGAGCATTTTCAGCATGGCACTTGCCGTGCATTTGTCGTCGGGCGGCGATCTGGTGTCGGTGCTCGAACGCTTGTCACACACGATTCGCGAACGCATCGCGTTCATCGGCCGGCTGCGAGCCGCCACGTCCGCCAGCCGGGCGACGGCCGTGTTGATGGTCGTCCTGCCGCCGCTGATCTTCGGATTTTTCGTGGTCCGCGATCCCGACTACTTGACTGAATTGATGAGTTCGAGTTGGGGTTGGGGCCTGACGATGTTCGCGATTGCCCTGGACGTGATCGGAGTGACGTTTGTGTTGTCCATCCTGCGAAGCAGTCAGAGATCGTGATCCCTTGAGCAGAAGTAGGGTGGGTCGAGGAACGAGACCCACCAGATGTTGACATGGTGAGTCTCATTCCTCGACTCACCCTACAAAACAGAATTTGAACCGCGGGTGCTGTCATGACCGAGTTTGAAGTGCGGATGTTGGCATTCGGAATTGCGGGCGTCGGCGTGGCCTATGCAATGTGGATCGTGATCCGTGCCCGCTGGCGACTCCGCAAGGCGGAATCAACAGCCGCGGTGCCGCCACGGCGCGAGATCGCGATGCCCACCGCCGTCGTTCCAACTCCCGAGGTCGTTCCCGCGCCGCACGCGACTGTGACGCCCGCCGTCACCGCCGCCCTGGCAACTCCGGCCCCGAACGGCATTGCATCCGGCGACACGTCATTGGCGGACTGGCCGCGGTGGTATCCGGCGGGCAAGCCGCGAACCGGAGCCGGTCAGGAACCGCTGCCGCGTGTCGAAGCGGGACAAACTCCGATCGCGGACGGCAGCGATTACGTCTTCGGCCCGCTGACTCCCGTACTGGCGACGTTCCTGCCCGACTCCGACACGCGCAAGGTCGAAGTCCGCAAGGAACTCATGCAGGCGGGATACTACCAACCGCATGCACAGCAAAATCTGGCGGCGGTCCGGTACGCGCTCATCATGGGTTCGATGTTGTTGTTTGGCGGCCTGCTGCTGCTGGCTCCCGCTCGGCTCGAAAAGTTCGCGCTGGGTGCGCTCGTGCTCGTGCCGGTTCTTGGCTGGGCGTTTCCCCGGCTGATCGTGAAAGGCAAGGCGGCGGATCGCACCTCCGCGATCGAACGTGGCATGCCCGATCTGCTCGACATGCTCTACATGTGTGTCAGCCAGGGGATGACCGTCCCCGCGGCGCTCAAGCGAGCGAATCAAGAGCTGGCGCTCGTGCATCCCGAACTGCACAAGGAACTCAACATCGTCAGCGAACAGACCGACATCGGAAACATGCGGGTGGCTCTGCAAAACTTCGCCGACCGGATCAACGTCCCCGAAGTCCACTCGTTCACGTCGCTGATGGTTCAGACCGAGCAAATGGGTACCAGCATGACGCAGGCCCTGACCGAGTACAGCGACGGCATGCGCGACAGCCTGCGTCAACGGGCCGACGAGAAAGCGAACAAAGCCGCCTTCAAATTGCTGTTCCCCACCGTCCTCTGCCTGATGCCCGCCGTGTACATCTTCCTGCTCGGTCCGTCGATCGTGAAGTTGCACAAATTCTTCTCCGGCCCGGACAGCGCGACCACCGTGCAGGCGCGGGAGATCATCGACCGCACCGGCCAGCAGGCACAGCGCGACCGGTAGGAATGGTGAATTGAGAATAGAAGCGATTTCAAAACCGTAGCCGCACTCGCCAGGGTCTGTTGAATTAATGTGGTCCCGACACTCCGTGGCGGGACATGTTGTGGCCGCCCCACAGGGCGGCCACAACGTGCGGTGTCACGGAGTGCCACCGCCACAGTAAATCAACAAGCCCGCCAG